>JBAYBU010000011.1:0-11994 GCA_041669105.1 Bacteroidales bacterium
ACTGTGCAGGCTCTTCCCCAAGGTTCAATGACTGTTACTAACACAAAAGGAGAATTTTCTTTCGAGAGGCTCTCTCCAGGAAAAGTTGATATTAAGATAGACTTTCTAGGAATGGAAACGATTGATACTACAATCACTTTAGCTCCTGGCAGTGTTACAACTCTTACTTTTAAGATGCAGAAAAGCACATTTCGTTTAAATGAAGTGTTGGTAGTTGCTCAAGAGAGTAAAGCGGGTAAAGCAACCGCTTCTAACATTTCTAGACAAGCTATGGATCACCTCCAAACTAGCTCGTTGTCTGATATAATGCAGCTGCTCCCGGGTGGAGTAACATCATATCAAGGAGGCCTGTCTAGTTCTCAAACATTTACTATTAGAAGCCTTGGAGCTAATCCTACTAATGCGGGAATAGGTATAACTACAGATGGAGCAAATATGAATAGTATGGGTACATCTATTGTAATTGATGGTTCTCCTCTCTCAAATAATGCTAACTTACAAACACTTTCACCTGCTATAAGCGGTAGCGGTGGCTCTGTAGGTGGAGGTTCATCTCCCAATGCCGGGTTAGATATTAGGAGCATCTCTACAGATAATATTGAGTCCATAGAGGTGATAAGAGGTATTCCTTCTGTTGAATATGGAGACCTTACTTCGGGTGCTGTAATTATTAAATCTAAGGCAGGTAAAGAACCTCTAACAATAAGATTTAAGACAGACCCACATATCTATCAAACGTCTGTAAGTAAAGGCTTAAACTTAGGTAAGAAGAGAGGCAGTATTAACATAAGTGGAGACTACGCCTATAGTGTGACAAATGTAACAGAGTCTTATGCCTACTATCAAAGAGCCACAGCCAAAGCTTTATACTCAAATGTTTTTGGTAAAGTTTCTACAAATACTTCATTAGACTTCTCTTTTGGAAAAGATACCCGTGAACAAAATCCAGATGACCAAAGGATGCAACTCGAAACTGGTGCAAGAGATATTGGAATTAGGTTAAATAGCAATGGTATTTGGAGTATAAACAGAGGGTGGTTAAATAATATTAAATATACAGTAGCAGGTAGTTACAGAGACAAGCACTCATTTAATCAACATCTTCTAGGAAATGCATTTGCTGCATACTCTATGGCAGATAGAGATGGAGCCGTTCTTAGTAATAAACGTGGTCAAAAGGTTTATGATATTAATGGCAAGGAACTTACAAATATAAAAGGTGAAGAAAATAGCTTATATGCCACTTTTTTACCATACGAATATTTTAGTAGATACGATATTTATGGAAAAGAGGTAAACGTCTTTGCAAAAATAAATGCGACATTCTCTAAAAGAACAGGAAATGTTTCTAACAGGATAGTGGTAGGAGCCGATTTCAAAACCGATGGCAACCTTGGAGATGGTAAGGTTTATGATTTAGAAAATCCTCCAAGTAGAAGTACCAGTGCAGAAAACTCCTCTCCAAGACCTAGAAAATACTCCTCTATTCCATTTGTAAACCAGATAGCATTGTATGCTGAGGAAAATTTTACATTGGGTTTGGGAGAGCGCGAATTTATCGCTCAGGTTGGTGCCAGATACGATAATATAAATGGCAAAAGCGTTTTAACACCAAGAACAAATTTCTCGTTTGATATTTTACCTTCTAAGTTATGGATAAGAGGTGGATTTGGAGTTACATCTAAAGCTCCAACAACTCTATACCTCTATCCAGAAAATGCCTATTTCGATTTTGTCCATTTTAACACATTAAATAGCTCAGCTATTCCAAAAGAGGAGCAACTCTTTTTGGCATCTACTAGAGTGTTTGACACAGGCAATAAGGATCTTAAAATTGCTACCAATGAGAAGTCAGAAATTGGCCTAGACTTGAGAATAAAGAAGATGAGGTTTTCTATAACAGCATATAACGAAAATCTTAAAAACGGTTATACTATGGGTAGATCTGTAGATGGTTATCGTTTGATACAATATGTACGTTATGAAGAGGCTGTTAACAATCCTGGTACAATTCCTACTTTACAACCAATGGATACTAGCAATATTTTTGCCCCTTACTCATCTCCTAAAAACAGTGTGAGAGCGAACAATAGAGGGGTGGAGTTTGATTTTGACTTTGGGCGTTTTGATGCTATTCGCACATCATTTGTTTTAAATGGTGCCTATATGAGATCTACAGATTGGAACGGCGATAACACATTTAGCTCAAGATCTAATCTTAACTCATTAGAAAAAAATATTGGTATTTATGAAAAGTCAGTACAAAAACAAGAGAGAGAGAGATTTTCTACATCTCTTAGAGTTACTCATAATATACCTTCAATCGGTTTTGTCTTTACCGCAACAGCACAAGTAAACTGGCTTAATAAATTCTGGGATAACTATGGTAATGATACTATGTTTGTCTCTTATATTTCACATAAAGATGGAATGGTAAAACCATTTGACCCAGCAAAAAAAAATGATCCTGAATTTGCCTACATGTTTGAACCAAAGAGCCCTACACGGCACATTGCGCAATCTTATTTTCCTGTTCTTTTGATTAATTTTCATCTCACCAAAGAGATAGGAGAGAATATTAAGGCCTCTTTTTATGCGAATAACCTTATTAATAATAGACCTTTATATGAGAGTAAGCGATCTCCGGGCTCTTTTTCCCGATTAAACATACCTATGTATTTTGGTTTTGAACTCTCATTACGAATTAAATAAAATTAGACGAACATGAAAAATAGTATTAAAATATTATATATATCTGTTTTGGTAATGTTTATTGCAACTTCTTGTGAGCAATTTAAAGACATTTCTAAAATAGGCGAAATGGAGTCTCTGAGTGCAAAAATAAGTGTTACTCTTAACTTGGGATTGGCACCTACACCAGACCAACTCACTGTTAAAATGGTAAATTATGCCGAAAGGTATGAGCTAACTACAACTATGGCACCAGATGGAACTGTCATAATGAGTGATGTTATTCCAGGAGTTTATACAATTACAATAACTTCAGAAAAGAACCAAGGTGGTTTTACCTATAACTATAGTGGTAATGTGGTAAATACCGATATTGTAACCAATAATAAGCAGATAAATGTAGAAGTAGGAGCATCTAAATCTGGAGCTCTGGTCTTTAAAGAGGTCTATTACTGTGGTTCTAGAACCCCAAAAAACAGCTCCTACTTTAGAGATCAGTTTTATGAGATCTATAACAATAGTGAGGTTGTACAAAATGTTAGAGGACTTGCTCTTGCATTACTTCATCCACAAAAAGCTACTGCTAACCTCCCTGTTTGGAGCGAACCCGATGCCGATGATTTTGTATATGCTCTCCAAATATGGCAAGTACCAGACGATATGGACTACCCATTGAACCCTGGAGAGTCTATTATAATAGCTCAAATGGCAGACGACCACAATAAAGAGAACTTAAATCCAAACTCTCCTGTGAATTTGATAACTGCAGAGTTTGAAACATTTGTAAAGACATCTTCTTTTGTTCAGGACAACCCTGCAATAAATATGACTATGGCTTTTTGGCCAAAGCCTTCAAACCAGTGGCTTACAACAGTTTTCGGAGGAGTTTTTGCGATCTATTTTCCTACTGAACCTATAGATCCTTCAAAAACTGTACAACCTATTGGTTCTTCTACTCAGTGTATTAGAATACCTATTATTAATGTAGTTGATGCAATTGAAAATATAGATGACGAAAATAAAATTCAGTTGAAAAGGTTGCCAGCTATTCTTGATGCTGGTGCTGCCACAGTGGGAGGCACCTACGTTGCAAAAAGTGTAGCTCGCAAGGTTAGAGAGACTAAAGAAGATGGAAGAGTTATTCTTTATGATACTAATAATAGTACAGAGGATTTTGAGGCTATGGATCCTCCAGTAATAAGGAGATATGGTGCAAAAGCCCCATCTTGGAATACATGGAAATAATCTTTAACACGATCAAAACTATGAAAATGAAAAAAGTTAAATATATAGTTGGGGCAGGAGTGTTAGTGTTGACTCTCTTTATCGTACAGGTTGCGACAGCCCAGAGTAAAGTGGAACAGGACAATCCTATTTCGATAGAACTTCTAAAAGCAAGGTCCCTTTGGTTTAACAGTGGTAATAGTGCTGGAATGATTTTAGACAATATGCGAACCTTTGGAACTCTAGAGGCAAATTATAATATCAAAAATGGAGATTTTAAATTAAAGCAAGATGGCAAGAATGAATCTACTCTAGGGGTCTCTTCCGAGGGTGGTCAACAATTAGGACAAGCATATGCCTGGGGCAAATTTTCTTACAATAATGTTACTCAGAAAAAAACTCTCTTTAACACTGCTATGCTAAATCCACATAGGGGAGTGCCCTATTATCCCGTAGATCCTAACCTAAGTGACTGGAAAAAACAGGAGTATAATTTGCAAATGAAAGTTGCTTCTAGGCCATTGTGGGAGAAGTTTATCTTAGGTATAGAGGCACAGTATATTGCTCAAACAGGTGCAAAACAGGTGGACCCTCGCTCGGAGGTGTACTATTACACTATTAATGTTAAGCCTGGAGTCTTAGCAATGTTTGGTGAGCATAAAGTAGGATTAAATTTTGAGTATGAAAACCTTGTGGACGAAACTCGCAGACACACCAACAGCGATGCTCAGTTAAATCAAGATGTATATGTTATGAACGGATTGGGTAATCACTATACTTCTGTAATTGGAGGGTCTCAAGGTCTTTCTAGTTTTATTTCTAACGGCAATAAAGTTGGAGGCGAATTGCAATATGGCTATGGGGTCTCTGATATTAAATTTTTATTTAACGGAGGCTATACCTATAGGGTAGAAGATGTAGTTAGTGCTGTTACCAAGCCTAAAAAAGAGGGGTCTGTTAAAGAAGAGAATATCAATGCAAATCTTACAGTTATTAAAGAGGGTGAAAATTTAAATCGTTTAGAGATCTCTTTTATCTCCAATAAGATTAAAGGTATTGAGTATGTTCAGGTTTTAGACCAGACATACGAAGTGCAGCGTTGGGTAGATATGTACAGCAGTATTCGGTCTACTTATGATCAAGACGATATAGTTGCCCGGTACGATTTTTACAGAGGAGTAACTAGTGAGTATAAATGGAAGGCAGGTTTGTTCGCAAATTATAGACTAAACGACGATATCTACTTAATGCCTAGATCTCAAAGAAAAGTAGAAAACCTCTATTTGGGAGTGAATGCAAAAGTAAATGTGCCTCTCAAGCTAGCTAATAGGTTTATTGCAGGAGCAGATTTTATTTATAAGAATAATATGGATGGGCTTTACAATTACGGTGGTGTAGACCCTTCTTCTATTATTATTACAGATTTTATGACTCCAGACTTTGAGTATATGAAGCAGAGCTATTATAAAATTGGTGCACAAGTAAGTTATTTTGCTAATGTAAGCCGAGACAACAAAACTGGAGCATTTATAAAAATTGTGCTGGACTACTACAAACCTACCCAAGGAGAAGGCGATCGTATCCAAACTACCTTTGGAATAGGTTTAACGTTTTAACTTAGTCTAATAGACTTAACACTCTAATTAGTCCAACAGACTTAGCATTTTAATTTGTCTAGTAGATTTACTATTATAGAATTAACTTTACAAATATAAAAGATGTTTAAAAAACGACTAATTTTATCTTTAATTGCACTCTCTCTTTGGACACTCTCTTTTGGTGTCCAAAGAGAGTTTGCTATTATTGTAGATCAAGAGACATATGCAGCCTGTAAGGCTCAAATAGAGAATTATAGATCTCTGTTAGAGAGTGAAGGACTTTCTGCTGTTGTGGTAGCAAGGGAATGGAGCAATCCAGTAGAGATTAGGGATCTCTTGTATAAAATGTATCTCTCTGGTGGGTTAGAAGGTGCAGTGTTTATAGGAGATATCCCAATTCCTATGATTAGGAATGCACAGCATCTTACTTCTGCCTTTAAGATGGATCAGGAGCTTAATCCTTATATAAGCTCTTCGGTTCCTTCTGATAGATTTTATGATTGTTTCAATTTGAAATTTGACTATTTAGGTCCAGAACCAGATAACTCACTATTTCATTACTACTCTTTACGGGCAGATTCACCTCAAGAAATCAGCTGTGATATCTATACTGGTAGAATAAAACCTACTCGATCTGGAGAGGAGGGGTATGCACAAATTCGTAGTTATTTTGAAAAACTTTTTGCCGAGAGAGCTACAAACAATAAATTGGATGTGATTACCTCATATACCGGAGAGGGATCATTTTCTAATAGTTTAACTGCTTGGAAAGAAGAGGGATATGTTTTTAGAGAACAGTTCCCCAATGCTTTTATAAAAGGGACCTCTGTTAAGTTTTTGATATATAACATGTACCCTTATATGAAAGATGTTGTAATAGACGAGCTTCGCAGAGAAGAGATGGACTTAATGCTGTTTCATGAGCATGGAATGCCCGATAGGCAATATCTTACTGCAACTCCTTTTAGCAAAGGTCCTAAAGAGCAGAGTAAAGCTACTCGTACTCTTTTTCGTAATTCGTTAAGAAAAATTAATGATCCTCAAAAAAGAGAGTTGGCAAAGCAGGAGTGGATGAGATATTACAACATTGATTCTTCTTGGTTTATAGGTGCATTCAGTGCCGAACAACTTAAAGAGGATTCGTTACAAGACCTGCGTACTGGAATAATCTTAGAAGATGTTCCTATTATAAAACCAAACGCAAGAGTTGTAATTTTTGATGCCTGTTATAATGGAGATTTTAGAGAAGATCAATTTATTGCTGGTGAATATATTTTTGGAGGGGGCAAGACTTTAGTCTCATTCGCAAATAGCGTGAATATATCACAGGATAAGAGCTCTAGTGACTTAATGGGTATGTTGGCATTGGGTTTTAGTGTAGGAGAGTGGGCTCAACAGATAAATATTTTGGAGTCTCATATAATTGGAGACCCAACCTTTAGTTTCAAAGGAGAGAGCAGGCCAAATATAGACCTTAAATCACAAGAGGTCTCTTATTGGCTAACTCTTTTTGAAAAAGAGGAGTTGCCAGCTCTCAAAGGTTTAGCCCTGCATAAATTATTCGATCTAAATTACAAAGATATGCCCGATCTTTTGGTTAACACTTATTATAGTAGTCCCTACTATACAGTTCGCTTGCAGGTATATCATCTGCTGCAATTTTATAAAGGCGATTATTTTGGCGATTTAATAGAAAACTCGGCATTCGATTCCTTCGAATTTATAAGACGTAAATCTGTTTTTTCTATGGGGCGTATAGGTTCAGACGAGTTTATCCCATATATTGCTTCTATCTATCTTAACGACTATTTAGATGAAAGAGTCTTTTTTAATGCTACTTTTAGTTTCAATTTAATAGATCTGGATAAGTTAGAGGCCGAGGTTAAAAAGCAGTTAGATGCAAATAGCTCTTACACCAATAAAGAGAAGGTTTGGAGTGAGTTTATAGCTAAGCTAGATTCGCCCAAACGGATAGCAGAAATGGCAAATGACATTACAGATAAAGAGAAATCTTTGAAAGCAAAATTAAGGGCTGTGAGTATGCTTCGTAATTATAACTATCACTTTCATGTTATGGATTACCTAGATGTTTTACAAGATAGTAGTGAAGAGCTCTCTTTAAGAGTTGCCCTAGCTGAGGCTTTGGGGTGGTTTACACTATCTTACGAAAGGGAATCTATAGTTGAGGTTTGCAAAGAGTTGGCTGCTTTAGATAACATTGATGATAATCTAAGAAATGAGCTTCTTAAAACTGTTGCGCGGATTCAAGTTTATATGAGATAACATGGGAGAACAATGAAAAGATTTTTTAATGTTTTAGTATTGATTTTATTTTTTGCAGGTTCTTTTGTTGAATCTTATGCAAAGAGTCTTATTCTCTCTCCTGGGGGGAAGTTTGATACAAGGTTTTTAGTTGTGATAGACCGTGCTAGTTTCGAAGCTGTGAAAACAGAGGTTCTTGAGTATAAAGAGGTTCTTGAAGAGGAAGGTCTAGGTGTAACTGTTCTTGCTGGCGAGTGGAAAACTCCCGATGCTCTTAAAAAAGATATTGTTAAGTTATATAAGAGAAAACCGGTTATAGAGGGTGCTGTTTTTATTGGAGATATTCCTATTGTTAGGGTGAGAAATTTTCAGCATGCCACTACTGCATTTAAGATGAATGAAGAGATTTTTTCTATAGAGGAGTCTTCTGTAACTAGCGATCGTTTTTATGACGATCTAGATCTTGAGTTTGAATTTATTGAAGTAGATAAAAATAACCCTCGGCATTTCTATTATAAGTTAAAAGAGAGTTCTCCGCAGGTAATCCAGAGTGATTTTTACTCGGCTCGAATGCTGCCACCTCCTGATATGACCTCTCCCGATTTAGGGGTAGATTCATATTTTTTGCTTAAAAGATATTTATTGAAGGTTGTTGATGCTCATAGGGAAATTAACTATGCCGATAATGTTAAGTTTTTTAATGGCCATGGCTACAATTTCGATTGCTTAACTGTTTGGCAGAATCAGCAATTTGCTATAAAGGAGCAGTTCCCCGAGGCTTTTACCACTTCTAGAAGGAATGCATTTTACAATTTTCGCCAGGACCCTTTCATGAAATTTAAGCTTTATGAGAGAATGCAAAAGGAGGGGACAGATCTTTTTGTTTTTCATGAACATGGTGCTTTTGACACTCAATATATAAATGGAGATTACTCTGCCCCCAATAGATTGGGAGTTGCTGCTGGTGTGCGGGGGTCTCTCAATAATGATGGCTCTTACCTGGGTGTAATTGGCCCTTTAGAGGCATTTTCTATTAGGGTAAGAAATAGTTACAGACGTTATTCCAAGCAAAAAAAAGCCTCTTTCAAAGAGGAGATGATCAATGATTTCGGACTTTTAGAGAGTTTTTTCGATAAAAAAATATTGGATAGAACCAGGAAAAGTGACTCTGCTTTTTCTGCTAATACCAATATAGTTCTTTCGGATCTTAGGAATCTTAAGCCTCAGTCTAAAATAACTATTTTGGATGCTTGTTATAATGGCTCATTTCATAAATCTGGCTATGTTGCGGGATACCATATTTTTGGAGAGGGCAATACAATTGTAACACAAGCAAATACGGTAAATGTTCTTCAAGATAAATGGTCTATGGAGCTAATTGGGATGCTTGCACAAGGTGCAAGAGTGGGTTTTTGGCAAAAGGAAGTTCAAACTCTTGAGTCACACTTAATTGGAGACCCTACTTACTCTCTCACTGCTGGCTCTGTAGCAAAAAGCCGTAGTTTCGAAGCTTTTGCTTTAAATAAAAACTTGGCTCTAAATTTAAAGAATAATAAATTGTGGAAATCCTATCTTAAGAGTGAAGAGCCTGTCTATAGGGCGATTGCATTAAAACAGCTTTCTAAAAATCCGCCTAAAGGATTCGATAATTTATTATTGAAATATCTTCAAGAAAGTTCTTATTATATAGTGCGTATGCAAGCATTGCAATCTCTTATAGATCTAAGGGGCAAGAATTTGCCACAAGCTCTTAAAGTTGCGCTACAAGATCCCTATGAGTTGATTAGAAGGAATGCAGCCCGTTATGCTGGCTATTGTGGAGACTCTTCTCTTGTGGCTCCGCTTGTGCATGAAATTATTTTTTCAAATGAGAGCCAGAGGGTACAATTTGCTGCGCAGAACTCGTTAGACATGTTTGATTTTGAGATTGTGAAATCACAAATCTTAAAACAGATAAAAAATTCTAACTTATTGTATAAAGATACAGTGGCCCACAAATTAATCTCTTATTACCTAAGACAGTTTACGAGGAATCAAACTCGTCTAAATGTGATAAAAGATAAAGATGCACCTGTAGGCGATAGAATCTCGGCAATTAGAAACCTTCGGAATTACAATAATCACCAACAAGTAGGTGAACTACTTGAGGTATTGGCAGATAGTTCCAATGACACTAATGTGAGAGTTGTTCTTGCCGAAGCTTTTGGCTGGTTCCGATGGAGCATCAAAAAAGACCTTATTATGCAAAAGCTTCATCGCGTGTATAGAGAGAAAGGGATTCCAAAAGAGCTTAAAGCAGAGATATACCAAAGCATCCTTCGCCTAAAAACTATTTAAACAAAAAAACTCTCTCAAAGCTTTTAAAAGCTTTGAGAGAGTTTTTTATAAATCAGTAATTATTAATGGTTTATTCTTGGGTTAGTTCGTAGCCCATTTCTATGCCTTTAAGTGTAGCAGGAATCCCCTCCTTCATCCATACTGGCATTGGTGCGCCTTTTAGATAATGGTTGAAAAATTGCTCTACTCTAATACTAAAATCTATGGCATTTACCCTCTCTTCTAGGTTATGAGCCTCTCGGTTGTATTGAAGCATCCAAACTGGCTTCCTTAGGCGATTGAGAGCGGCAAAAAACTCTATACCTTGATACCATGGAACTGCCTCGTCTCTGTCATTATGCATTATAAGTAGTGGAGTTTCTATTTTATCTGCAAAGAAGATAGGAGAATTTTCTATATATAAATCCAACCCATCCCATAGAGTTTTGCCAATGCGGCTCTGAGTAGATTCATACATAGCTTGGCGAATTTTTCCTGAACCTAATCTTAACCCATTGTATGCACTGGTCATATTTGCTACAGGAGCACCTGCAACAGCTGCTTTCCATTTAAACACCTCTGGTTGGGTAATCATATATGCTACTTGGTAACCTCCCCAGCTTTGCCCTTGTATTGCAATATTCTCTTTATCTACCCATGTATTCTCTAGCAACATCTCTACTCCTGGCACAACACAATCCATAACACTTTTACCTGGATGTCCTATTTCGTATACTATATCTGGTACAAAAACCAAATATTCATTACTTACATAGAATGGGATGTTAATAGTAGATCGGCTTGGAGCCGGCCATCTATAATAATGCAATTTATCGGAGCTTCTCTCATAAAAATAGACTATCATAGGGTACTTTTTATTAGGGTCGAAATTCTCTGGTTTATGGAGTATCCCATCTAACTCTACACCTGTTCTAGAGGTCCATTTTACTAGCTCATTTGTACCCCAGTTGTACTCTTTTTGCTGTGGATTGATGTCGGTAACTCTAGTTTGAGTTTTGAAATTATCTTTTGTAATCCAAACATCTGGAGAGTGAACAAAGTTGTGTTTGGTATATGTAATTACTTTACCATCTTTAGATCTGTTAAGATATACAAATGTCATAGGTTCTACAATCCATTTGGTCATAACAGGTTTCTTTTTGCTCATCTCTTTATAATAGTAGCCATTATCTTTGTTTTTTTCATCAAAAACGGAGAAATAGATTGTTTCCTTAGGTTTAATAGGTTCTTTCTTAACCCCAGGAGTCCCCGGAGGAAGCAAAACATCGTCTAAACGAACTATATTAAATGAGAGTTTTTCTTTACGACCTAATCCATCTGTAAGGTTTATAGGCGCAACCTCACCTTTAGGATCTATTTTCCACACATCGTATCTGTCATTTATGAAGATAGCTTTATCATCTGCAGCCCAACCATCATTTCCGTAAGAACCAGCCATAACAGGTGAATCATGAAGTTCATCTGCAAACGAAACGTTTAAACCATTGGTAAGACAAACAATTTTTTCTGTAGCAATTTCATATGAATACCACTGCTGGTCTACATTATTGAACCAGGTTAAATAATTGGCTTCAGGAGAAGCTGTTACATATGAGATATATTTATCTTTAAGTAATAACTTGCTGCTTCCATCCTTTATGTTTACAATATAAAGATCGTTTCTTGGATTTGCACTCCATTGAGACTCTATTTGGTAGTAATAATCAGATACAGAGAATCCCCAATCGGCATTAAATTTATCGGGCATCTGTACTATATGATACTCGTCTTTAGATATTCTAACTAATTCGGGCTCTTTATCTAGTTCAACCATGCTCATATATGATTTTCTGAGCTCTCTGTTTAAATTTAGTAGTTGAACAGGTTGGATATAATTGTCTTG
>JBAYBU010000012.1:0-11909 GCA_041669105.1 Bacteroidales bacterium
ACAGTCCCGTAGCTCAGTTGGTTAGAGCACTACACTGATAATGTAGGGGTCAGCGGTTCAACTCCGCTCGGGACTACTTATAGTTCTTTAATACATTTACCGTAAAGGTTGGAATTAACGTTGTTATAAACTTGAATAAGTTTTATTTTTAGCTTCGATATTTTCTTTTGCATTTTAAATGCTATCTTTGCGCTCGCTTGAACGGGGGATTAGCTCAGTTGGCTAGAGCACTTGCTTTGCAAGCAAGGGGTCATCGGTTCGACTCCGATATTCTCCACCAAAAAAGAAGTACTCTATTTTAGACTACTTCTTTTTTTTATTCACAAAAGTTTCTCACCTAGCGCAGCACCCAATTGTCACGGCGATGATTGAGCTGGGAGTGTTGGTTATCAGTATTGTAGCTTTTTTAATAGCCCTCTTATTAGGGTATTAGAAAAATGAACTACTTGTATTACTGATAGTTCCTAGCAATCATCGCCAAATTTTTTGAGATGCTATTTTTTTTGTGGTTTTTCGGGGCCTACGGAACGCGCCTCCCTTTGGTCATTTAACACTCCTCGGCCTGCTTCCTTAAACCACTTCATTTAATTACCTAAAAGGTGCCTATCGGCAGAGTTACCGCTTCGCGGAAAATCATTTTGACCGATTTAGAGCAATCTACTTATTACCAATGTTATAACTTTCTTAAATAGTCGCTTTTTAGCCCATTAACAAAAGTCATTTAATTGATTTACAGCATATCAACTCAAATCGGTCAAATGACTTTATCTCCTGTGGTTTATTATCGCTACGCGAGGAGTTGTTTTAGATTATTTACTGGAATTGCTATGGAAGTTGCTGGTTTTAAATATATTTTTTGGAAAAAAAACTCTATCCAGGCTATTGAAGAGACGTGTGTTATTGAAGAGACGTGTGTAGGTTTATCTACTTCTATAGGGTAGAAGTTTTACTCGGTTTTTCTCTTCGAAGTATTTGAAATACATGTATAACTTATAGTTAAGTTCAAAATCATATTCGTTAAATGGGCTGTAATCTATATAGCTTTCTATTAGGCGGTTTCCTGTAGAGTAACGATTGTTCCACTCTAAAACATATAAGTTATTCATAGTTTGCAAATAGGAATTAGAATATTGATTTTTGTTAAAAGATTTGGAACTTAACCAGAATTCAAAGCCTTGATCAAAGATAATAAGCTCATATTCGAGTGAATCTTTTACTTGAGACGTATCTCTCAAGGCTAGCCTCCCAGTGCCATTACTATTTATCTCTCTTTGAGTTATACAAGAGAAGATGAACAGTGCTGTTGTTAAAACCATAATAATTTGTGTAGATCTTTTCATTTCTCTTAGATGTTAGTTATTAATAATTTGCGATTAGACATTTTAGTTATCATCTATCTTTTTTTTAATATAGACGGCGAATGGTTACGCTCTACTATTAAAACAAAGAGAGAGAGATTTAGTTTGTTCTCCTATTAATTGGCTTTTTCTATTGCTTATTTAGTAAATGCTTTTACTTTTGTAAGTGATATGCCTTTTAAAAAAAGATAAATTAAAAAAAGATAAAAAATGAAAAAAGGAATTGTATTATCTATTATATCCATATTGCTCCTTAATATTTACGCAATGGGGCAAGAGACAAAATCTCCATTTTTATATGAAAAAGGAAATACCTCTGTAAAATTTGATGGGTTTGTGAGACTCAATGCATTTGTAGATTTTGGAGGCTCTATACCTAATAATAATTTTAGAAACTCCCTTATACCGGTTCCAAATAGTTGGGACAATGACTCTCGTTTTACTCTAGATCCTTCACAGACTAGAATGAGATTTAGCGTTATACAGAAAACAGCGAGTTTAGGAGATATTGAATTTTGTATTGAGACAGATTTTAGAGGCGCCTCTAATGTATTACGTCTAAGACAAGCCTATATCTCTTTTAAGGGATTTATTTTAGGACAAACTTGGGGTTTTATGTATGACCCTTCTTCGCAAGCCCCTACTGTAGATACTAAGGGTGCAAACTCTCGAACTCACTATAGAGCACCACTAATTGGTTACAGAGTAAATTTAGATGAGAATTTCACTTTTGGAGTTTCAATAGAGCACCCCTCTGTAAAGATGAGTGGCCAACCTGGGGTAAAATCTATTAATCAATCATTTCCAGATATTCCTCTTTATCTACAATATAAAGGTGAGGGAGGGCATATAAAGTTGGCAGCTGTTTTTAGGTCTATGAATTATGGAGTAATAGAGAGAGAAAAGGTAGAAACAGAGTTAGGCATTGGAGCACAGTTAAGTGGTTCTTTAGATGTATCTAAAAATTTCTCACTCTATTCACATGGAATCTATGGAAAGGGAGTCGCAAAATATATTAATGACCTAGCTCTATTGAGTTTAGATTTAGTTCCCAAAGAGAATGGAGCCACAGAGCAGGCAGTCAAAATGTATGGGATATCTATAGGAGCAAAAGCCAATATTAATAAAAAACTCTATTGCTCTGCAACTGTTTCAAATGCAGGCTTAGTAAACAATGATGATTATTTCTCTGCTAATGAGTACTTCACAGGAAGTTACTATTCAGGCTCACTGTTTTGGACAGGAATCAAAAACATGACAATTGCAGGTACATATATTCATGGAACAAGAAAGAATATGAATAACATTAAAGGAGATGCAAACCGTATTTTGGTAATGATTATGTATAAGTGGTAGAATCAAACATCCTTTTCCTTAATTTGATATGAAATCTCATTAAAGGTTATTGATATATTAAGATTTGTCAATATCTGTTAAGATCTATTGAGACGCTTTAAACTTAGCTGTTACCCAACTCATTATAGGACATAGCTTATCTTAATCTATAATCTCTAACATTCTTTGGATGCTAGGGTAGGCCTTAACTCTTATCTCTTCTGGAACTTCAACTATGTATTTATCGTTCTGTAAAGACCAAAGTACTTTTTCTAAAGTTACTTTCCTCATTTCTATACACTTTTTTTTACTGTCTACAGCGATAAAGGTTTTATTTGGGTACATAAGTTGCATTTGGTGAATAACCCCAGGTTCTGTTACAATAATAAAATCCTTTGCACCTGAACTTCCTGCTTTTTTTATCATTCCAGAAGTAGAGAGTACATATGCATTTTTTCTTTTATATATAGCAGGGTCGTGTGAGCACTTACTTTCTGGATGGATAAGTATATCTGCATCGGGGTGCTTTTCAATTAATTTTTCTACAAGTTGAGTTGTAAAATCTTCATGAACTACACAGTCTCCATCCCAGATATCTACTTCGCGTTTTGTTAGTAGCTGTATGTAATTTGCCAGATTCTTATCGGGACCAAAAAGTATTTTCTTATTTTCGGGGATGCTCATTATTACTTTAGCAGCATTTGCCGATGTACAGCAAATATCTGTATGGGCTTTAACTTCTGCTGTAGTATTTACATAAGAGACAACGACTCCCTCGGGATTTTTCTTTTTCCACTCAATTATGTCATTTGGCTTAATACTTTCTGCAAGGGAACAACCAGCTGTTATATCGGGAATAAGAACTTTCTTAGATGGTGAAATAATAGAGGCTGTTTCTGCCATGAATTTAACCCCACAAAATAGTATTGTTTGAGCATCTGTAGAAGCTGCCATTTGCGATAGCCCAAGTGAGTCTCCTATATAGTCTGCTATATCTTGCACTTCTGGCTCTATATAGTAGTGTGCTAATATAATTACATTTTTCTCTTTTCTTAATCTATTTATCTCTTTTACTATTTTCTTTCTATCGATTTTACTATATACGTTTTGCATTTTATTTATTTATTGAATAACCTGTCTATTATGATTTAATTGAAATATTCATGCTTATATCTAGAGCAGTAACCGAGTGTGTTAGAGCACCCACGCTTATATAATTTACCCCTGTTTGAGCAACGCCTTTTATTCTCTCTAGAGTCATATTGCCCGAGGCTTCGGTTTGGGCCCTATCACCTATTACTACAACAGCTTCCTTCATGGTTTTGTTGTCCATATTGTCTAACATTATAATATGGGCATTACTTTCAAGCGCCTCTTTTACCTCTTGGAGATTGGTGGTCTCTACTTCAATTTTAATTTCACTTCCTATGTTTTTTCTAACCTGTTCTACTGCATTAGAAATTCCACCAGCAATCTTAATGTGATTATCTTTTATTAAGGCCATATCATAAAGCCCAACTCGGTGATTTTTACCCCCTCCCGCCACGACAGCCATTTTATCTAAGATTCTCATTCCAGGAGCGGTTTTTCTGGTGTCTAAAAGCTTACTATTTGACCCTTCCAGTTCTTTTACATAGGCAGCAGTAGCTGTGGCTATTCCACTCATCCTTTGTAAAATATTAAGAGCTGTCCGCTCTCCAGTAAGAAGCGCCCTGTAGCTCCCTTCGATTTTTAAAATAAGATCTCCTTCTTTGACCTTATCTCCATCAGAAAAGTATGACTCAAATACAATCTCTTTGTCGAAATGTTCAAAAACTTTTTTAATTATTTTTAATCCAGATATTACACCATTTGCCTTCATTGTTAGTGTGGCAGTAGCTTTATACTCGGCTGGGATAAGTGAGTTTGTAGTTACATCACCTGCTCCTGTGTCTTCTTCTATTGCAAGCTCAATAAGCTTCTCTATTAAGTTGTTTACAGACATGATTATCTCTTTTTTTATTTTTTTTCCTTTTTGTTGAATAGAGTGGTAGAGTTGTTTGCTCTCTTCGATTGGGAAGTCATCTCTAAAGTGACCTCCACGACTCTCTTTTCGGAATAGAGCCCCCTCTATTATCAGTTGTGCAACTGTAATAAGTTTTTGGGTTGCGCTCAAGTAGTACTCTCTTTTAAGAGTTGTTCCCTTTTTTAAGTTTAATAAAACCTCTTTTTCTTGCAACCTATTGAGTTCCTGCTCAATTTGACCCAGCTTGCGCACTCCTTTTAAAAGTCCATCTTGATTTCTAATAATTCCTGCATATTGAGTCATTATAGAAGAGATTTTCTCTTTAGAAGATATAAAGAAATTTTCGTTTTTAGAATTAAAGTAGAAAATAGGGTGAGGAGTAGGTCTGCTTTTTTCTTCTCTATCAAGAGTTGGCTCTCCTTTTTCGCGAATGGTGTGTTCAATAGCGCGGTAGCCAAACACAAGGCACTCTGCAAGAGAGTTGGAGGCAAGCCTATTTGCTCCCATAATGCCAGTTGAGGCGAGTTCGCCGCAAGCATAAAGTCCCACTATATCTGTTTGGCCGTTTAAATCTGTTTTAACTCCTCCTACCATATAATGCGCGGCTGGGGCAACCGGTATTTTTTCTCTCATATCTATTCCCAACTCACAGCAGGTTTTAAATATATTTGGAAAGCGTGTTTTTATTCTCTCTGGATCTAAGTGACTCAGTGAGAGATGTACCTCTTTTTGATTAAAGATTGCTTTCGCTACTATATCTCTAGGAGCAAGCTCGGCAAGAGGGTGAATCCCTAGCATAAATCTCTCTCCATTTTCGTTAATTAAATGGGCTCCTTCTCCACGGACAGCCTCACTTATAAGGTATGAGTTATTCTCTTTTGTATGTAAAGTTGTAGGATGGAACTGAATAAACTCCATATCCGATACTCGGCATCCTGCTTCATAGCAGAGGGCAACTCCCTCTCCAATTGTTGTTTTGGGATTGGTGGTTCTTTGATAGATTGCAGAGGCTCCTCCCAGTGCAAGAATTGTGTGATTACCTTTGAAAAATTCTTCTTTACAAGTGTCAAAATTCCATACACGCAGCCCTTGGCATTTGCCTTTGATTGTTTCAATTTGAAGAGCTTGGTGGTTTTCGAAAAGAGTTATATTACTGTTTGATCTAATTTTCTCAATCATGAACTCAGTTATTCTTCTGCCAGTGATGTCTCCTCCAGCGTGAAGTACTCTTCTTTGATGGTGGCCTCCTTCTAATCCTAATGAAAGCTCTCCCCCCGATTTATCAAAATTCATCCCTTCTATTATGAACTCTTTAATTCTTTGAGGCCCTTCGTTTACTAGAATATTTACGGCAGAATGATCGCATAACTCTCTACCAGCTACAATGGTATCATTAAAATGGAATTCGGGTTTATCTTCGTTATTAGTAACAGCCGCAATACCGCCTTGTGCATAAAAGGTGTTGCTGTCTGTAATTTTACATTTAGTAATAATTGCCACAGAACCATATCGTGAGGCTCTAAAAGCTGCATAAAGCCCTGCTAATCCACTTCCTGCTATAAGGTAGTCGTATCGCTGCATTTCATCCATTTTTGCGAACGACAAATTTACACTTTTTATATCAATAAATCGATTTTCAACTCTTTTATTGCTCGTTTGCTCATGTTTAAATAACTTAGTGGCTTAAATGTAAAGGGTCAAAAATATGATAAAATGTGTTAATTGCTTTATTCTATATCTAAATAGAGTTCAAGTAGAGCAGACAGTTAAGGGACTAAAAGAGTCTACATTGATTAATAAGATATATCTACTTGCTACCGATAAAAACAATGAACCTGTAGAGGGTTGTGAAATAATTCAGATTGAGTCGCTAAAAAGCACAGTGACTTTAAAGAAAATTGCAGCTTTTGCTACAGAAAGGTACACCCTTATCTATACTAAAGAGTCTACTTTAGTGTTGGGTATGTTTGCATTGGAAAGGATGACTAAAATTGCCGATGACACCTGTGCAGCAATGATATATGCAAATCATTTTCAAATTGCCGAGGGTGTGAAAAAACAATCTCCTGTGATTACTTATCAGAAAGGGAGCCTTAGAGATGATTTTAATTTTGGTTCGGTACTGCTTTATAATTCAGAGACGCTTAAAGCTGCTGCTGCTATAATGGATTGCAATTATCTACATGCAGGAATGTACGATTTACGCCTTAAAGTTTCACAAAAAGGGGAGTTAGTACATATTAATGAATATCTCTATACAGAAGTGGAGCAAGACACCCGTAAATCTGGCGAGAAAATATTTGACTATGTAGACCCTAAAAATCGAGCAGTTCAAATTGAGATGGAGCAAGCATGTACAGCCCACTTGAAGGAGATAGGGGGCTATTTAGAGCCTGAATTTAAAGAGATAGAATTTAATAAAGGAGATTTTAAAGTTGAGGCTTCGGTTATTATCCCTGTCTATAATAGAATAAAAACAATTGAAGACGCTATAAAGTCTGTTCTAATTCAAAAGACCTCATTTAAGTTTAACCTTATTATTGTAGACAACCACTCTACAGATGGAACATTTGAACTTATTGAAAAATATGTATCAGACCCGAGACTTATACATGTTGTGCCAGAGAGGAGAGATTTAGGAATTGGTGGCTGCTGGAATGTGGGAGCACATCACGCTAAATGTGGGAAGTTTGCTATTCAATTAGATAGCGACGATGTTTACAGTGACTCAAATACAGTTCAGAAAATTGTAGATGCTTTCTATGCTCAAAATTGTGCTATGGTTGTAGGTACCTATATGATGACTAATTTTGATATGGAGATGATTGCTCCAGGCATTATAGACCATAAAGAGTGGACACCAGAAAATGGAAGAAACAACGCCTTAAGAATAAATGGATTAGGTGCGCCGAGGGCGTTTTATACTCCAGTTTTGAGAGAGGTGAAAGTACCTAACACAAGTTATGGAGAAGATTATGCTTTGGGTCTTAATATTTCAAGAGAGTATCAAATTGGTAGGGTTTATGATGTTCTTTATCACTGCCGCCGTTGGGAAGAGAATACCGATGCTTCGTTGGATATTGTGAAGATGAATGATCACAACACCTACAAAGATAGGATTCGCACATGGGAATTGATGGCGAGAATTGCCTTAAACAAAGAGCAAAATAGATATTGAGAAATAAACATTGTTTAAATTAGATGTTGATAAAAGAAACATTGTTAAAATAGATGTCAAGAAATAAATATTAAGATTAGATATTTAGAGCAAAATTAAAAGTAGATGGTATTGAATTCGCAAAACTTAGTTGCTCTTTTTAAAGAGCAGCTTCTCTCCTGGGAACAGGCACGCTCTAATTACAAAGCGCTAGAAAATGTTTTGGTTAAAGATGTTAATGTTGGAGGGTTTCCTTTTAAGGTGCAATTCAATCCAGCAAGGATAGTCTCTTCTTCTGCCAAAGTAGATGCAAAATCTATCCAAGAGAGAAAATGTTTTTTGTGTAAAGAGAATAGACCCGAGGTTCAGAAAGGGTTGGATTTTGTCTATAATAAAGAGAGAGAAAACTCATATACTGTTCTTATTAATCCATTCCCTATCTTTCCAAAGCATCTAACAATTCCTGTGGATACCCATACAGAACAGCTTATAGGGGGAAGAATAGGAGCGATGCTCGCTCTAGCCAAAGAGCTACCAGACTATACTCTTTTTTATAATGGTCCAAAATGTGGAGCTTCTGCTCCAGATCATTTTCATTTTCAGGCAGGTAATAGAGGTTTTCTTACTATAGAGCAGGAGCTGCATAAGCTGGATAGAGAGGAGTTGTTAATAAATGAGCGAGTTAGGGTCTCGGCAATTAACTCTGTTTTTAATGGTTTGTTAGCAATTGAATCTAAAGAGAGAGAGATAGCAGAGGAGCTGTTTGAGAAGGTTTTTGCTGTTTTACCACTTAAAGAGAGTGAGGCAGAACCTATGGTAAATATTCTTTGCTGGTATTGTAATGAGACATACACTATTCTATTATATATAAGAGAGAAACATAGGCCATCACACTATTTTGCCCAGGGGGGCTCTAATATTTTGCTTAGCCCAGCTTCGGTAGACCTTGGTGGCGTGTTTATTACTCCTCTTGAAAAAGATTTTAATAAGTTAGATGCAAATTTGATTAGAGAAATACTCAATGAAGTCTGTATATCTAAAGAGGAGAGTAGGCATATTATTAATAAAATTAAAGCTGTATTGTAATATGAAAGATCCAAAAGTAAATGTAGGTGTAATGTTTGAACCTCAAATAGAGTTCACTCTAAATACTCCGTTTCTATTTGAAGACAAAGAGGTTTTGGGAGAGCAGTTAGTCTCTTATAAAGAGGAGAAGATTTTGTGGAATGGGCAACTCTATGAAACAATAGAACTGGAGCCTCTAAATGAAAAAGAGGCCTCTTTTGAATTGAAAGGAGTTACAATTGGTATAAATTTTCATTGGGAGCGTAAAGAAAATCAGATTTTCAAAGGTTCTTTAAAAATAATCGTAGAAGAGCAAAAGCTCACAGCAGTAAATATTTTGGGAGTAGAGGAGTATTTAACCTCTGTAATCTCCTCTGAGATGAGTGCTACAGCATCTTTAGAGTTGCTTAAAGCACATGCTGTTATCTCCCGTTCTTGGCTGCTTGCACAGATAGAAAAAAATAGAGAGATTAAAGACTCTTCTGTTGAGTACAGTGCAATGAGAGAGACAGAAGATGAGCTTATAAGATGGTATGATAGAGAAGATCACGTAAAATTTGATATCTGTGCCGATGATCATTGCCAAAGGTATCAAGGGGTAACTCGTGCTTCTACAGAGATTGTTCAAGAGGCAATAGATAAAACTAGGGGAGAACTATTAATGTTTGACAATAAAATATGCGATACCCGTTATTCAAAAAGCTGTGGTGGCGTATTTGAGGAGTTTCAGAATTGTTGGGAAGATATAAAGTACTCCTATTTAGTAGCCAAAAGAGATATGCCCAATGGTAATCTAATTCCCAACCTTACTATAGAAGAGAATGCGCGTGAGTGGATTTTGACCTCTCCGGACTCTTTCTGTAACACTACAGATAAGGTGGTTTTATCTCAAGTGCTTAATAATTACGACCAAGAGACTGTCAATTTTTATAGATGGACAGTAGAGTACACTGCACAAGAGCTCTCTAATCTCATTAAAGAGCGTTCGGGAATAGATTATGGCACTATTATAGATTTGATTCCTATAGAGAGAGGTACCTCTGGGCGCCTTACAAAACTTAAAATTGTGGGCTCAAAAAGAGTTCGCACAATTGGAAAAGAGTTAGAGATAAGAAGAACTCTCTCTACTTCTCATCTATATAGCTCGGCATTTGTAGTTGAAAAGGAGCTTGGGCAAGATGGTACTTCTGTTAAGTTTGTACTTAAAGGTGCAGGCTGGGGCCATGGAGTTGGGCTTTGCCAAATTGGTGCTGCCGTAATGGGAGAGAAGGGTTATAGCTATAAAGATATTTTACTGCACTACTTTGTGGGTGCATCTTTAGAGAAACGTTACTAAACTTTAGTATAATGAGTAATAAAAAGAGATCTCCATGGGCATGGATTCCATCACTCTATTTTGCGCAGGGGTTGCCTTATGTTGCAGTAATGACCATTTCGGTTATTATGTACAAGAGGCTAGGCATTTCAAATACAGATATCGCACTTTATACAAGCTGGTTATACCTTCCTTGGGTGATTAAACCTTTTTGGAGCCCGTTTGTAGATTTACTCAAAACAAAACGTTGGTGGGTTGTTGCCATGCAACTGTTAGTTGGTGCTGGCCTTGCTGGCATAGCTTTTACTATACCTACGAGTAGCTTCTTTCAAATTACTTTAGCAGTATTTTGGCTGGTAGCATTTAGCTCTGCAACTCATGATATTGCTGCCGATGGTTTTTATATGCTGGCTTTAGATGATCATCAACAAGCTATGTATGTAGGTATTAGAAGTACCTTTTACAGAGTTGCTACAATTGTGGGGCAAGGCTTGCTTATAATGGTTGCTGGTGCCTTGGAAATTACTACTGGGTTGCAGCCTTTAGATTTAGATGTTAAAGCGGGCCCAGAGTATGCTGCTACAGTGCTGCTCCCTGCAGATAGTTCTTTGGTTAATCCTTATGTTTATACTCCAACAGATGAGTTCACTTTTGATATTTACCCTCAAGAAATTACAATTGGAACAGGTAATATATCGGCAGACTCTTCTGCTCTTTTAAGAGTTTTTGCTGTAGAGCAAAATATGTTAAATAGGTTTATCCCAAGAGAGTATTCGCAGAATATAAGTGCTACAGGGGCTCAAATATCTTGGTGGAGTAAAAATATATCGGGCCCTACTGGAGAGTGGATTAAAAGAAACTTTGGAGAAGTGGGGGCTGGTAAAGAGATACACGCATTAACTGGAAGCTCACAACTGGTAGAGGTGCGGCTTACTAAAGCTCCAGAACTGGGCGAAAAAATTGTTCTTAACACCTCTTTCGATAAGGGAGATAAAAGTATCTTTCTTGCTCATGGAGAGAGGATTGAATTTACTTCTCAAAACTGGGATAAACCTGCTTTTTTGCTTATTCAGGTAGACCCAAAACTCTCTGAAAGCACTACTGCTGCGTTCCGAGGCCTCTCTGGTAATATTACGTTTGCATGGTCTATCACTTTCTTTATAATGGCAGGTTTCTTTATTGCAGTGGCGTTGTATCATAAATTTATATTGCCTAAACCAGCAGTTGATGTAGCAGCAAAAAATGTTACTGCTAGTACTATATTCAAAGAGTTTCTTGAGACTTTTGCCTCTTTTTTTAGGAAAAAGGAGATAAAAGCTGCAATTGCATTTATGTTACTGTTCCGTTTTTCCGAGGCGCAGCTTGTTAAAATGGTTACTCCTTTCCTTTTAGACCCTAACGAAATTGGGGGTTTGGGCCTTACAACTGGTCAAGTTGGAATTGTATATGGCACTGTGGGTATTCTTGGACTCACATTGGGGGGTATTATTGGGGGCGTTATTGCATCTATAGGTGGCTTGAAAAAGTGGTTGTGGCCAATGGCTCTAGCAATTGCTCTGCCAAGCTTCACATTTGTATATCTAGCCGTATACCTGCCAGATAGTCTATTCTTGATTAACCTTAGTGTCTTTATTGAGCAGTTTGGGTATGGCTTTGGTTTTACGGCATATATGC
>JBAYBU010000013.1:0-11548 GCA_041669105.1 Bacteroidales bacterium
AGCTCTCTAGCAAGGATTTGAGCAGTAGTACCTCCACAAACAATTTTTTTACCTGAATAAAGATCAAAAATCTGAGCCATTTTGGGGTCATTTGTCGGGTCAAATGGAGGGCCAGTACAAATAAGTAATCTACGTGGTGCTCTTAGGTAAATCACTCCACAAGTTATATCGTCTTTAGCTTCAAAAAGATCGTTATGTATAGCTTTTTGCATAATAACCTTAGAGAGATCTCTAGCAGAAACATCGGGATGTTTTTCTAAATAATCTTGTACAAAATCGATAACCAAAGATCTCTCCCAGCCCATGGGTAACGTGCTCGAACCCAAGCCACTCTGAGTAACCCCATCGCTTATCATTATAATACGATCTCCTTTAAAAAGCATTATTTTTGACTCCAATAAAATTCTCTCTCCCTGCTTGGTATCTAATCTAATACTCTTTTTACGAGTCTCTATGCATTTATTTCCCCTAAAGATTATAAAGTCGGGATTATCAAATTCCATTAAATGAGCCTCTCCATTATAATCTATCTCGGCAACAGAGCAAGTAGCATATCCAATGTTTTTGACCGAATCTAGAGGCAATGTATCCATAATACTTATCATGGAATTTTCCAAAGGCCTGTGTTGCAACCTGTAACTCACTGCCATAGAGGCCATTAGGGAGCTTAGGACATTCGCTCTTATTCCACTTCCAAGGCCGTCGGACAAGACCGCTATAAAGCGTTCTTCTTCTTTATTATCTGCCGATATAAAGGCGTCTCCGCCAACAATCTCACCTTTTTTATACTGTTGCGAATGAGCTATCTCAATGTAGAATCTATCTTCAGTTTGTGCAAAAAGCATATTTTATTTTTTATCTGACTTTATAACAGTATTCAAAACACTCTCTGTATAAGAAGCGCTCTCCCCTAAAATATATGCAATTCTTTGAACCGATTCGGCATTATGTTTAATAACCTCTCTTACTTTCTCTGATATTAATTCTTTTACTAACCTAGAATCGTCCATATTTTGAATAATTCCACAAACAAGTTTATTTGCCTGGATACTTACAATAGAGAGTCTTATATTTGTATTCTCCTCTCGAATATCAAACTCGGCAGCCTCATCTCCACTATTAATTACAGCCTGAAAATATTTATGATAGGGGATGATTTTTCTCAAATCAGCTCCTGCTAAACCTCCCAAAGCCTCAGTAATCATTGCAATCTCTTCTCCTCCTTGCTTAATAAACTTCTCGTTTGAATCTATTACCCTAAGGTTTTCGTCTACTAAAACTACCCCATAAGGCATTTTACGCAGCAGTACAGAAGCCTGATTTTGTGCCTCTTTTCTCATTTGCGAGATACACATCTCCCTCTCTGCCTTTCCATCTAACAAAGCCACTGCGTGTGCCCTGCAGTTATCGTATCCACAACCTGTACAGTTAAGCTCATCTTCTTTTGTAACCTTACCCATAGAGTTAAGCACCTCTTGAATCTCGTAATCGCTGTATATACAGTTAATTTTATAGGGGAGTTTATAGGCGTCAAACGACATATCTACCTCTTTTATAGGTAATGGTATTGCAAGACCACTTTTTTTGAAAGCGTCAAACTCATTAAGCAATCTGTTTCTTTTTGCAGCTAACCCCTCGGCACAACTTGTAGCAGGTCCCTTTATGCAACCTCCGTCACAGGCCATTAGCTCTATAAAAATTTTTTTATTGGGTTTCCACTCTCCTAACTCTCCACAAACCTCCATTACAGATTTCATTCCAGAAAAACTCATAAAAGCCGAATCAACTGGCTCTATATCTTTACACATTGTACTTATCATGCCGCTATCTACAGGGAAAATTCCTGCCCTATCAGAAGCTCCTATAACAAAGCCTTCTGGCAAATCAACCCTCTCCATATCAGAAAAATAGATCCCCTCCTCTTCCATTAACATACGTAACTCTTCAAAGGTTATTACAACATCGGTCTCATTTTCATAGATGTCACTCTCGTGCTTTTTGGCAATACAAGGGCCCACAAAAACCAATTTGTGCGTTGCATAACCACTCTCTCGTAAAAGTCTTACATGGGCTATCATGGGAGAGACAATAGGCGCAAGATGCCCTTGATACTCGGGATAATAGATCTTAATGTAGTTAACTACAGAGGGGCAGCAAGTAGCAAGTACAATCTTTTTATCTGTCTCTTGCAAAAAACGATTGGTTTCTGTAGCTACCATATCGGCACCAATAGCGGTTTCAGAAACTCCACTAAACCCAAGACAATAAAAGACTTTTAAAAGATTTTCGAATTTCTCATCTCCAAAATCAGAGAGAAAGGATGGAGCAAGGCAGGCAATCATTTTTTGGCCATTGTGTGCCCACTCTTTAAGAATGTCTGTATCGTTTCTATACTTTTTGGCCCCTACAGGGCATGCATTAATACACTTACCACAGTAAATACAGGTTTCTTCAATAACAGAGGCACTGAAATCTTCTACCTTAATAGACTTTACCGGGCAAACTTTAATACATTTATAGCAGTCTTGACAATTAATCTTCTCTGTATAGATGACCAAATCCCGTTTCATATATAGTTGTTTTAATTCTCTTCTTTATCTAGAGCTATAATCTGCCTAGTAGCTATTTTATGATTTATAATAGTACTACAGCCATTTACGCACCCTCCCTCGCACATCATAACTTCAATTAGGTTTTTTTCAGATTCCCCCGATGTAGCAATACTCTTAAGAAATTTAATGCTCTCTTTATTTAGCCCATTAATTACCTCTGGCTTCAATGCATCTGAATTATTCATATACTGTGCCACAGAAGCCGAGACACCACCCGTTCTTGCATATTGCCTTCCACTTTTCTCTACATTAACATCTAAAGGATAGTTATCACAATCGTTAATCTCTATCTTTTTTGCATTAAACATAGAATCTAACTCCTCAAAAGTCATTACATAATCTATATTGACATCGTGGTGACCCTCTACTCTTTTTGCCAAACATGGCCCTATAAATATTGTTGTTGCACTGCTATCTTCTTTTTTAATAAGCTCTGCAGTATACGAAGCTGGTGTTCTAGTATGAGAAATATAGGGTTCTATCTCAGGCAATTTTAACGAAGCCCAACGAGTATATGAGGGACAACAAGAGGTTGTCATAAAAGGTACTCCCCCCTCTAACACTCTCTCTTCCCACTCTTCTGCCTCATTTTTAGATGTTATATTGGCACCTGCAGCTACTTCAATAACCTCATCGAAGCCACACTTTTTAACTGCAGCTAAAATTCTATTAAAGGGATTTCTATATTGACCTGCAATTGCAGGAGCAACCATAGCAACCATTTTTTTCTTAGGGTCAAGTATATCTCTTATTATTTGAGCCAGATAGGTTTTCTCCATTATAGCACCATACGGGCAAGCCTCTTTGCATAATCCGCAAAAAACACATTTGCTCCAATCTATATGCTCTACTCCAAAACGATCTTTTGTAATTGCGCCTACAGGGCAAGCTTCTTCGCAAGGGACTGGAGTATAAACAATCGCATTAAAAGGACATGCAGTAAGGCACCTGCCACAGTTAACACACATAGATTGGTCTATCTCTGCTCTATTAGTTACCCTTATAGCCCCTTTATTACATGCATAGGTACAAGGTCTTCCAACACAGCCTCTGCAAAGATTTGTAACTGTATAGTTGTGTTTTACACAAGAGCTGCAAGCTTCATCTACTACAGTGAGCATCACATCTGTAAAATCTGTTCTCTCCAAAGCCATTTGGGCATACTCTGCCAAAGAGGTGAGCTCATCTGTTTCGTCAGAAACATTAAAGCCAAGAATTGTCATAAGTCTGTATTTAATGACAGCCCTATCTTTATGAATACAACATCTTGTAATAGCACTCGCTTTAGGTCTCATTTCTAGCGGAATCCTATCTATTCCCTCCTTTAAGTTATTATCAAAACTAAGCTCACAAACCCTTTTTAACAAATCTCGAATGATTTCCGTTGCTTGATGAAACATACCACTACTATTTAGCTTTATATGCAGTTTAACCTGATATACAGTGAATTATACAATAAAATTAGAAATTAATAGGCCGTAAAGATAGTCAATATATCTCTACTCTCCACTAAAAATCTAATGTATCTAATGTATCTAATGTATCTATTAAATAGCCTCTTCTACAACAAGATCTGATCTTAAATTTGCACGAATGAAGTTTTGGCGGTCAATTGTGTTTTTGCCCATATAGAACTCAAGCAGCTCTGGGATATTATCGTCGTTGCCAAGGCGCACTTTCTCTAGCCTAATATTCTCGCCTATAAAATGTCTAAATTCATCTGGAGAGATCTCTCCAAGTCCTTTAAAGCGAGTAATTTCTGGATTGACGCCAAGCTTTTTGAGTGCACGGTCTCTCTCTTCTGCAGAGTAACAGTAGATTGTCTCTTTTTTGTTTCTCACCCTAAATAGGGGAGTTTGAAGAATATAGAGGTGCCCTTGGCGAACAAGGTCTGGAAAAAATTGCAGGAAAAAGGTTAATAGTAGAAGTCTAATGTGCAACCCGTCTACGTCTGCATCGGTTGCAAGTACAATATTATTGTAGCGAAGGTTCTCTAGATCTTCTTCTATGTTGAGCGCAGCTTGAAGCAAGTTAAACTCTTCGTTCTCGTAGACTATCTTTTTAGTGAGACCATACGAGTTTTTTGGCTTTCCAGTTAATGAAAATACTGCTTGAGTCAAAACATCTCTGCTTTTAGTAATTGAACCGCTAGCAGAATCTCCCTCAGTTATAAAGAGAGTACTCTCAATTGCTCTCTCATGTTTATCTCCGTAATGTAAACGACAATCGCGCAACTTTTTATTGTGCATGTTAGCCTTTTTTGCTCTCTCGCGTGCCAGTTTTTGAATTCCAGAAATTGCTTTGCGCTCTTTCTCTGAATCCAATATTTTGCGCAGCATAATATCTGCTTTATCTACATGGCGGTGTAGGTAGTTGTCTAGCTGCTCTTTAATGAAGTCTCCAATGAAGCTTCTAATGCTTACCCCCCCTGGAGCAATCTCTTTTGAACCTAACTTGGTTTTGGTTTGAGATTCAAAAATAGGCTCTTGCACCTTTATGCTAACTGCAGCTATCATACCTTGGCGCACATCTCCCGCTTCAAAATCTCTCTTATAGAAATCTCTTATTGTTTTTGAAACAGCCTCTCTAAATGCAGCCAGATGGCTACCACCTTGAGTTGTAAACTGCCCGTTCACAAAAGAGGAGATGCCCTCGCCATAATCGTTGCCATGGGTAATTGCAATCTCTATATCGTCTCCTTTAAGGTGTATTGGTGGGTATAGAGGCTCCTTGGTAATAGACTCGTTTAGCAAATCTAGAAGCCCATTTTTCGAAAGAAACTCTTTCCCGTTTAGTCTTATTGTGAGTCCAGTGTTTAAATAGGAGTAGTTACGAAGCATACTCTCTATAAATTCTATATTGTAATCGAAATTCTCAAAAAGTTCTTGATCTGCCCTAAAAGTGACGAGTGTGCCGTTCTTCTCTGTACTTAATATGCGCTGCTCCTCTAGCAGCTCTCCCCTGCTAAATTTGGCATATTGGCTCTCTCCATCGCGAAAAGATTGAATGTAGAATGAAGAGGAGAGGGCATTTACAGCTTTTATACCCACTCCATTTAATCCCACAGATTTTTTAAAAGCTTTACTATCATATTTTGCACCTGTGTTCATACGGCTTGCAACATCTACTAAAGAACCTAAAGGGATACCTCGGCCATAGTCTCTAATAGTTACCTCTTTATCTTCTAAGGTAATAACGATGGTTTTGCCATGCCCCATTGCATACTCATCTACAGAGTTGTCCATTACCTCTTTTATAAGCACGTATATACCATCGTCGGGAGAAGAGCCGTCTCCAAGTTTGCCAATGTACATACCTGGTCTTTTACGGATATGCTCGTTCCATTCCAAGGTTCTTACATCTTCTTCTGTATATTTAGTCATGTTAGATTAAGTGAAATTTGCGACAAAGTTATAAAATTTTGAATACTCCCAATAAGTATCTCTTCGCTATCAAGTGCATAAAACTACATTGAGTAAGAGAGCTGTTATTATTAATTAATAGTGTTTTAGGAGTTTGGCCTATAATAGAGATAATTTTTTGAATTGTGAAGTTTTTATTTTTTTTAGTTATAGTAAGTGAATAATGTAACAACTTTTCGTTTAACACAGATTTACTAATATGCTAATATGAGCACAAATTCTGCTTAAAGTATTACATAATTCCAGGGATAAATTACATTACTCACACATCACTACTCCATTCGAACAAAAAAGAGGTTGACTACTTTATAGACAGCCACTTTTCTTCAATTGGCTACTACTACCCACATATTAATTGTGTAAGCGATGCTTTTATTATATCGTTTAAAACTCCACCCGCAGTAACTCTTGCTCCGGCATTTGAAAAGCTTGCTCTAGTTTTGCAGCGAAAAATGGTTCAGCTTCAAGGACGAGAGAATAAAAATTATCTCTATCACCCTCGAATATTTCTGCAGGTGCTGCTGCCACAGCTTTTATTTCACTTTGTTCTATATCAAAGCCGCATTCTCTGGATATTATGGTGCATTTTTTTAATACATCTATGCCACTCAAGTCGGTAGCAGGGTTTGGTTCTGTATAGCCAGCATCTTGTCCCTTTAATATTTATCCATCAGATGAATTAGCATATTGCAGGCTATGAGCATGTTATAAAGTAAGTTTGTTGCAAAACAGCCTTTTATTGGCAAAACCATCCGAGGAACTACCTCATTATCAACAACTCGCTAATTCATCTGATGGATAAAAAATCGCAGCCCCATTTGCTAAGCAAATTTTAGTCCGTCGCATACACCTAATGGTGCCTTTGGCGAATATTCACTGCTTCGCAGACAAAGGGTGCCTCCGGCTGGTGTAGACTGGAACAAATGTACCATTTGCAGTAACTATCACTCCATCAATTACATCACTTTTACTAGTATCCCTTTTTTAGGGGTACTAATAAAAGTGATATTGCTTACAATCAATTGATTATGAGATAACGTAATGATAGTGAAATACCTATTTTAGACTATGTGTATTAATACTGTTCTATGTGGGAAATTTTTGTCGGCTCTTGCCGCCGAATAGCTGTACCGCTGCACGGGTAGAAGGTACCTATCGGCAATTTTTTCTGCTTTGTAGGAATAGTTATTCATCTGTAAACTTACTTTATACCCAAAGCTTACCCTAGTGCTACATCTAAGAACATCATAACTGCAAAGCCAAGCATAGCGCCTATTGTAGAGTAGTCTGTTTCGTGACCTCTTTGAGATTCTGGAATAAGTTCTTCTATACATACAAAAATCATAGCTCCTGCTGCAAATGCCAAAGCATAGGGCAATATTGGAGTTACAGATAATACTAGATAGGCACCTAAAACACCAGAGATAGGTTCTACAATACCCGAAAGTTGTCCGTAATTAAAAGCTTTTAATCTTGAAAATCCCTCTCTTCTAAGAGGAATAGAAACAGCAGCTCCCTCGGGAAAATTTTGCAACGCAATGCCTATAGCCAATACAACAGCTCCTGCAAGTACTCCAACATCGGGACTATGTGCCAAGGCACCAAAGGCTACTCCAACTGCCAACCCCTCGGGAATATTATGTATTGTTATGGCAAGCACAAGCAAAACACTTCTTTGCCACGGCGTTTTAATACCCTCGGCCTTATCAATAGAGAGTCCCATATGTAAATGAGGTAATATTTTATCTATAGCAAACAGGAAAGCACCTCCAGCTAAAAAACCAATTAAAGCAGGCATCCAAGAGGGGTCTCCATTTTCTTCTGCCATTTCAATAGCTGGTGCAAGCAGAGACCAAAAGCTGGCTGCAATCATTACCCCTGCTGCAAAACCTAACATAGAGTTAAGTAGGTTTTGGTTAATGGTTTTAAAGAAAAAAACCATAGCGGAGCCAACTGCTGTAACAAACCAAGTAAAAAGCGTTGCAATTAAAGCAAGAAACACGGGGTTGTAATCTAATAAGAATTCAAGATCCATAATTTAAATTAATTAACAGTTAATAAGTTTAACTCTCTACTAAACAACGTTTAGGTATAAAAAGTTTTACCATTTATAAAAACAATAAAATATCTACAGCATAAAGATATGCATAAATAAGAAATGTTTTCATATCGTAATTTTGAGAAGGTCATTTTTCATCTAACTTTTTATCTAAATTGCTCTTTAAGAAAGCAGACATAACTTGTATGACACGTTAAGGTATATATAAAAATCATCCCTCTTTTGAAGGGGCTGCAAACTCTACTATGGCAAAACTTGCCGAATGGGTTATAGAGAGCAACAAGCTTTTAACATTTTAAATATTGGTTGATTAGCCACACACAACAATTTTTACTATTTTTGTGACTGTTTAAAAAGTAGCTAAATGGAGTATAATTTTCTTGAAATCGAAAAACAGTGGCAATCTTACTGGGCAAAAAATCAGACATTTAAAGTAGAGATAGATAGTTTAAAGCCTAAATATTATGTACTGGATATGTTCCCCTACCCTTCTGGGGCAGGGCTTCATGTTGGGCATCCTTTAGGTTATATTGCAAGCGATATATATAGCAGGTACAAAACATTAAAAGGATTTAATGTACTTCACCCCATGGGCTTCGACGCTTTTGGGCTCCCTGCCGAGCAGTATGCCATCCAAACTGGGATGCACCCTGCAGGTACTACTAGTAAAAACATAGAACGTTACCGCGAACAACTAGATAGAATAGGATTTTCTTATGACTGGAGCCGGGAGGTAAGAACCTGCGATCCTGATTATTATAAATGGACGCAATGGGCTTTTATACAAATGTTTTCACATTGGTATAATAACCACACTCAAAAAGCAGAGAAGATAAATTCACTAATAGAGATATTTGAGAAAGAGGGTAACCAAAAAATTAACGCAGCAACTAGTAAAGAGGAGCTATTCACTGCCCAGCAGTGGAGATCTATGTCTAAAGAGCAGCAGGCCAATATTTTAATGGAGTATAGAATTGCTTATTTAGGTGAAACCTCTGTAAATTGGTGTGCTGCTTTAGGAACTGTTCTAGCAAACGACGAGGTTAAGGAGGGGCTCTCTGTTAGAGGCGGCCACCCTGTAGAGCAGAGAAAAATGAAGCAGTGGCAGCTAAGAGTCTCGGCCTACGCCCAAAGATTACTTGACGATCTAGAGCACGTAGAGTGGAGCGACTCTCTTAAAGAGATGCAACGTAACTGGATAGGGCGCTCGCAAGGTGCCGAGATGATTTTTAAAGTCTCTAATGGTCAAGAAGAGTTTGAGTTAGAAACTTTCACTACTCGTGCCGATACTATTTTTGGTGCAACTTTTATGGTGCTTGCTCCCGAAAGCGAATGGGTAGAAAAACTCACCACCACTCAGCAATACAATGAAGTTCAAGAGTATATTAAAATTGCGAAGCAAAAAACAGAGAGAGAGAGGATGATGGAGACTCGCAAAGTAAGTGGCGTTTTTAGCGGAAGTTATGCAGTAAATCCTTTTACTCAAAAGGAGATGCCTGTGTGGATTGCAGAGTATGTTTTGGCAGGTTATGGCACAGGAGCAATTATGGCTGTTCCTGCACATGATAGCCGCGACTATCTTTTTGCAAAGCACTTTAACCTCCCTATCATTCCCCTTATTGAGGGTTGCGACGTCTCTCAAGAGAGTTTTGATGCCAAAGAGGGTGTTATGTGTAATTCGGGATTTTTAAATGGTTTAACAGTAGAGCAAGCAATCCCTGCAGCTATAGACGAGGTTGAGAAACGGAAACTCGGCAAAAGAAAAATTAACTTTAGATTAAGAGATGCAATATTCTCACGCCAGAGATATTGGGGTGAGCCCTTCCCAATCTACTACAAAGAGGGGGTTGCTACAGCAGTAGATCTTAAAGACCTCCCTATTGAACTTCCCGAGGTAGATAAATACCTCCCTACAGAGAGTGGTGAGCCACCACTGGCCAGGGCAAAAAATTGGACCTACAAAGGTTATCCCCTAGAAACTAGCACAATGCCTGGATTTGCAGGAAGTAGCGCATACTACCTTAGATATATGGACCCAAATAACCATAACGCTTTGGTCTCTAAAGAGGCAAATAGTTACTGGCGAAATGTAGATCTATATATTGGAGGTACCGAACATGCCACTGGACATCTTATTTACTCTCGCTTTTGGAATAAATTTCTTTATGATCTTAGCTGTCTATGTGAAAAAGAGCCATTCAAGAAACTTATAAACCAAGGGATGATACAGGGGCGTTCCAACTTTGTTTATAGAGTAAAAGGGACTAATACTTTTGTTTCACACGGCCTAAAAGAGAACTACGATACCACCGAAATACATGCCGATGTAAACATAGTCTCTCACGATAAGTTAGATATAGAAGCGTTTAAAAAGTGGATGCCCGATTATTCTAATGCCGAGTTTATTTTAGAAAATGGCGAATATATTTGTGGTTGGGCAGTAGAGAAAATGAGTAAATCTATGTTTAATGTAGTAAATCCCGATCTTATATGTGACTCTTATGGTGCCGACACTTTACGTATGTACGAGATGTTTCTAGGCCCACTAGAACAATCTAAACCATGGGATACCAATGGTATAGATGGCGTACATCGCTTTCTTAAAAGATTTTGGAGACTCTTTTTTGAAGATAATCAGTTTTTACCATCGTCCGAAAAAGCAACAGCAAGCGAGCTTAAAACTCTACATAAACTAATAAAGAAAATAGAAACAGATATAGAAAATTTCTCTTTTAATACAAGCGTAAGTGCCTTTATGATAGCATTGAATGAACTTTCCGAAACCAATTGTAATAAACGCGAAATCCTGGAGCCAATGGTAATTTTACTATCGCCTTTTGCGCCTCACATTGCAGAGGAGCTTTGGAGTAGGCTTGGCCATAGTAACTCGGTTTCAAAAGCAACCTTCCCACTTTACATACATGAATTTACAATAGAAGACTCTTTTGAATATCCTGTCTCGTTTAACGGAAAATTAAGATTTAAGCTCACTCTCTCTAATAGCCTTTCTCCAAAAGAGATAGAAAATATTATTAAAGAAAATGAGAGTACCCAAAAGTATCTTAATAAAGCCTCTATCAAAAAGATAATTGTTGTACCAAAAAGAATCATAAATATAGTATGCTAATTAGACTTCATTCATTCCAAGTAGATGCCTTTACCAACAGAGTATTTGGAGGCAATCCCGCAGCAGTTGTAATGCTTAAGGAGAACCTACCCAATGATACCCTTTTACAGATTGCAAAAGAGAATGCGCTCTCAGAAACTGCCTTTTTACTCCCTGCCAAAGAGTCTTATATTTTGCGTTGGTTCACTCCCGATTTAGAAATGGATCTATGTGGGCATGCTACTCTAGCAGCATCCCATATATTATTTACAGAGTTTAATCATTCTCAAGATCAAATACTCTTTAAAACTGCATCGGGAGACTTAATAGTTAGTCGCGAAGAGGATTC
>JBAYBU010000014.1:0-11288 GCA_041669105.1 Bacteroidales bacterium
AATTTTAATGATAAGACCCATAAATTTTGGGTTCAATGAGCAGACCTCTGCCAATAACAAATTTCAAACCAAGGGTTTTGAGCAAAACGCTGTAAAAAAAGCAATTGCAGAGTTCGATGGCTTTGTAAGTTTGTTAGAGGAACATGGCGTGCAAGTTATTGTTATAGAAGACACTCCAGAACCTCACACTCCAGACTCTATATTTCCAAATAACTGGTTCTCTACACACCAAGGTGGTACTTTAGTACTTTACCCCATGTTTGCCCCAAATCGCAGGCTAGAAAGAAAGCCTGTGGTATTAAATTTTTTAAGAGAAAAGAGCAATGTGAAAAGAGAGGTAGACCTTACTTATTTCGAAAAAGAGGATAAATTTCTTGAAGGCACAGGAAGTATGGTTCCAGACCGCGATAGTAATCTTATTTTTGCCTGCCGCTCTTCTAGGACCAACCAAGAGGTTTTAGAGAAATTTTGTGAAGAGCTAGATTATGACTATTTCCTTTTTGATGCATTTGACAAAACAGGCGCTCCAATATACCATACAAACGTAATGATGAGCGTTTGTACTAAGTTTGTTTTAGTCTGTTTAGATGCTATTAAAGATCTAGAACAAAGAGCTAGCTTAGTAGGATTCGCTAAAGAGAGCGACAAAGAGATAATAGAGATATCACTTGAACAGATGGCTCAATTTGCAGGGAATATTCTTGAAGTTCGTAACCAAACAGGTGAACCTCTTTTAGTAATGTCTCAAACCGCAAAGGAATCATTAAATAGAGAACAACTTAAAAAATTAGAAAGCTACTGTAAAATAGTCTCTTCTAACCTTTCGACTATAGAGAACAATGGCGGAGGATCGGCGCGCTGTATGATTGCCGAGCTTTTTATTATGTTCAATGAGTTCTAGCTTAGTCATTCTCTTTAATGATTCCGCTTCTGTAGGCCGAGACAAGCTCTACCAAATCGTTTATTTGGTGCTGAAGCTCAAACCCAATATCTGTATCTCTTACTAATTTGCGTTTGTTACTAAATTCCAAAACGGTGGTTTCAGAGATAATATCGTCTCCATCGCGGATGGCTTTTTCTGTAGTTACAAATGGTTGATGTTGCACAAGTAGAAGTCCGTGAGAGTTGTAAATAAGAGTATAGCCCGCTATACCTGTTTGTGATTGATATGCTTTTGAATAACCCCCATCTATAACCAAAAGCTTTCCACTTGCTTTTATAGGAGACTCTCCCTTACCTGTTTTTACAGGAATGTGACCATTAATAATATGTGACTGTTTGTCTGTAATGCCAAACTCTTTGAGGATCATTTCGCATATCTCTTTATTGTCTTTTAGTTTGGAATAATAACCCTTCTCTTCTTTGTGAGTCTCTTTATCTGCAATAAAGTATCTTTCAAAGGTTGCCATTTTGGCCTTATCAAATTGTGGAGAATCTGGCCCGCACCACAAATACCAAACATAGTCTTTACAAACATGTTTTTGAGGTCTCTTTCTCTCGTTAAAATAAGCCTCTCTTATTACCTTCTCTACTTTATCAAAAAGCTTTTTACCTGCAAGCATTTCGCCTAATACTGGTACAGCTTTTAATGAACCATCTTTGTTAAGTGGCATAGAAGCATGATAAAGAAGATTTGAATTTCTTGCAAGATACAGAGAACCATTATTATAGAGGCATTTCATATGTTTAGTTAACTTTTCGCTATTAAGAAAATAGTGCATAAGATTGTTTACAGTCTCTTGCTCCTCTTCGGTTAATTTGTATGGGTTGGCAGGATCTATTGTAGGGAAATTTTTATCTAAAAGTTTATGTACCTTACCATTAATAGTTATAGTCCCTTTCTCCTTATCAATAAGGTGTAGTAACTTTCTATCGGCCATTTTAAACTCTTTGTTTCTGTCTATTACAGCTCCTTCTAGCTTAAACTGAATAATTGAGATGGCTTTGTGCATTTGAGATATCATTCTCACATGTTTGCTTTTAACTGGCTCATCTTGATTCTCTTTAGGTTTAAAGAGGGAGCAGTTGTCATTGCCATATACCTCCATGGCAAAAGTAGCAAGGGGCATCAAGTTTATTCCGTACCCCTCCTCTAACGTTGCAAGATTTGCATAACGTAAAGAAATTCTAACAACATTAGCCATACAGGCCTCACTTCCACTTGCAGCGCCCATCCAAACTAAATCGTGATTACCCCACTGTATGTCAAAGTTATGGTAGTTGCATAAAGTGTCCATTATTGTGTGGGCGCCTGGGCCCCTGTCATAAATATCTCCAATAATGTGTAGTGAATCTATTGTGAGCCTTTGAATAAGGTTACATATTGCAATTATAAAATGTTCGGCTCTACCTGTAGAGACAATAGTAGAAATAATTGCAGAGATGTAGTCATGTTTATTAGGTTCCGAAAGAGATTCATGCAACAGCTCTTGAATAATATATGAGAATTCTTTTGGGAGAGCCTTTCTTACCTTAGACCTGGTGTATTTAGACGAGACATTGCTACATACTCTCATTATTTGAACAAGAACCATTTTGTACCAATCGTCTATCTCCTTTTTTTCTCTCTCTTTAATAATAGAGATCTTCTCTTTTGGGTAGTAGATTAACGTACACAACTCTCTCTTTTCGCTGTCTCTAAGTGTGTGTCCAAAAATCTCTTCTACTTTTTTACGTATAACACCAGATGCATTTTTCAAAACATGTACAAAGGCCTCGTGCTCGCCGTGAATATCGGTCAAGAAATGCTCGGTACCTTTAGGCAGGTTCATAATTGCTTCTAAATTTATTATCTCTGTAGTAGCATCCGATATAGTAGGGAAGCTTTTAGATAAAAGTCTAAGATACTTTAACTCTCTGGTCATGTTTTTTTTCTTTAGGTAATTCTTCTGTAGGGAGGTATTTTTTTACCATATCAATAAGATGAACAATCTTTATTGGTTTAGTAATAATATCGGAACAGCCTGCTTTGCGTGCTTTTTGATGATCACTTTCGAAAGCGTTGGCAGTTTGGGCTATAATAGGGACAGTGTCAGAAATATTGCGAATAGCCTCGGTAGAATCTAGCCCATTCATAACCGGCATTTTAATGTCCATTAGAACAAGGTCGGGATTGTACTTTTTAAATAACTCTACTGCCTCGGCACCATTTTTAGCCCAAATAATGTTGTACTGTTTTGAAAGGACTATTTTTAAAAAGAGAAAATTACTATCTAAATCTTCTGCTATTAAAATTAATGCTCTTTTTGTAACTGTACTGCTGCTATCATTCATAAATTTTTATTTATCTTAGCGAGGAAAAATGTGTTTGAGTTTGTCCCTACTTCAAAGATAACAATAATTATTTATCTAAATATATAGATTATGAATTTTAAATTGCCAGTACTCCCTTACAAAAATGATGCACTCGAGCCAGTGATAGGTATGGGAACTATAGAGTTCCATCATGGGAAACATCATCTTGCCTATGTAAATAACCTTAATAATCTTATTAAAGGGACTCCATTTGAGCAAATCTCTTTAGAGGAGATTATCCTTAAATCCGATGGTGCAATTTTCAATAATGCTGCCCAGGTGTGGAATCACACTTTTTATTTTAACTCTTTTAAACCTAGTGGGGGAGGAGCTCCTAAAGGACAACTTGCTGCAGCAATAGAGAAAGAGTGGGGTTCTTTTGACTCTTTTGTTAAAGAGTTTAATGCTGCTGCGCTCTCTCTATTTGGATCGGGTTGGGCATGGTTGGTTAAAGACAAAGAGGGTAAATTGCAAATTCTTAAAGAGAGCAATGCAGGCACTCCTCTTACAAAAGGGTATACCCCAATTCTTACATTTGATGTGTGGGAACATGCCTATTATTTAGATTATCAAAATCGTAGGGCAGATTATCTCTCCTCTTTATGGGGAATACTTGATTGGGATGTAGTCTCTGCGAGATACTAACTTCATTGTCGTAGTTATTAGACTAATGTGTTGATAGTAAGCGAGTTCGAGATAACTCTGAGAGAGTTTTTTTATAGGGCTTTGCTGAGAACATCTTTTTTCATGCGCAGGGACATAAATATTGTTCTTACGAGTAGATGTGCCATGTAGCCAACGTAGAGTGCTTGAATTCCTATACTCCCTTCCAGTAGATAGTAGCTGGCAAAAAAGGAGGCGGCAGAGAGTAGCATTGTATCTCTAATAGCTACCGAGGCTGTTGCTCCAATAAATATTCCATCTAAGATAAATGCAACACAACTTAAAAGAGGCACAATAAGTAGCCAAGGTAAAAAGGCCGAGGCAGCTTCTAGTACCTCTTTGTTATTAGTCATAAGACGGAATAGCGGTTCACCGGCAAAAGCGTATGCTACGGTAGAGATTGCAGCAATAACCAATGTCCATATAAATAGCACTTTTATTGCTTTTTTTAAAGAGATGATATCTTTTGCCCCTACAAATCTACCAGTTAAAGCCTCCCCAGCATAGGCAAAGCCATCTACAAAATAGGAGTAGAGAAGCATCAACTTCATCATAATAGTGCTCACGGCAAGTAGGTTGTCTCCATATTTAGCTGCTATGCTTGTGAAACCAGCATATACAAGTAGTAAAGAGGTGCTTCTTAAAAAAAGATTACCATTAAGTATAAAGAAATTTTTCATCTCTTTAAGTTTAAGATTTCCTCTTATTTGTATGTAGTGGAACAATTTTTTATAGTAGACATACATTAGGATCATTGCAAGAGTAACACCTGCATATTGAGAGACCAGGGTGCCCAATGCGATGCCAGAGATACCCATATTGAATCCAATTGCAAAAACAAGGCTCAGTATAAGATTTAGGATATTAACTGTAATATCTACAACCATTGGGCTTATGGTATTTTGCATTCCTATAAACCACCCCTTAAAAACGAAGAGAGAGAGGGTAGCAGGTGCTGCCCATATTCTTATGAAAAAGTAATTACGAGCTAATACCTCGGCCTCGGCACTACAATCTATTATCAAAAAAGCCGTCTCTAAGTAGAGATACTGTATTGCCCATATAACCATAGCGACAGTGAGAGCTGTTCCTATTGCTTGGACGAGTACCCTAAATGCATCTTTAAAATCTCTTCTACCGTAGGCTTGTGCAGCATAGCCACCAGTACCTACTCTAAGAAAACCCATATTCCAGTAGAGCAGATCAAATAACATTGTTGCAATTGCTATCCCCGCTATGCTGGCTGCATCGCCAAGGCGCCCTGCTATTGCAAGATCTACAATTCCTACAAGTGGCACTGTTATGTTTGCTAAAATACTTGGCCCAGCCAGTTTAAGAACTCTTTTATTCATCTAACGCTCTAGTGAGTTATCTATATTTTTCTTCTTCTTCTAACATACTCAAGTAGGATTGGTATCTTTCAATAGTTATTTGCCCCTCTTCTACTCCCTCTTTTACTGCGCAGCCAGGCTCATGAGTATGAGTGCATACAGTGAATCTACAGTTTGGTAAAAGTTTTAACATTTCTGGAAAGTAGTGGCTAAGCTCTTCGTTCTCGATCTCTATTAACCCAAAACCTTTTATCCCAGGAGTGTCAATTATGAACCCCCCTGTTGCTAAGGGATGTATTTCATAAAATGTGGTGGTGTGTCTCCCCTGTTTATGATAATCAGAAATAGTGGCAGTCTTAAGAGAGAGAGAAGGGTCTAAATAGTTGATTAGTGAAGATTTACCTACGCCAGAGATCCCAGAAAAGAGAGAGAGTTTGTCTTGACACATCTTATTAATAAGAGAGAGGTTTAAGCCCGATACTCCCGAGGTCTCAATAACCTGGTAACCTGCACTTTTATTGTAGATTTCATAAAAAAGGGCTAAAGCTTCTTTGTACTCCTCGGTAAAGAGATCGGCTTTGTTAAGTAGGATTCTTACAGGAACTCTGTAAGCTTCACATGTAACTAAGAAGCGATCTATAAATTCGAACTTAGTTTGTGGATATTCAAGAGTCACAATAAGAAATACTTGGTCTAAGTTAGAGGCTATTATATGAGATTGCCTAGATAAATTTGTAGATTTTCTTATGATGTAATTTTTGCGGGGTAGCACTTTGGTAATAACACCTCTGTTTTCTCCTTCTCTTTCATAAATAACGCGGTCTCCTACAGCTATTGGGTTAGTAGTTTTACTACCCTTTAGCCTGAGTTTACCTCTAAGCACACAAGTAACTATATCCCATTCTGGAAGGTTACTTACTAAATATTGGCTTCCAGTGTGCTTTACTACTGTTGCCTCTTCTATTTTTTTACTCTCCACAGCTGCGAAGATACGAAATTGTATAAAAAGGGTTAACTTTGGACAAAATTTATGCCTAAATAATATGTTTAGTATTGAAGAGATAAATTCTATGGTAGAGAAGAGCATCTTCTCTCTAGAGTTAAAAGGTGAGCCCGAAGAGTTATATAATCCAATTGAATATCTTATTTCTATTGGGGGTAAAAGAGTAAGGCCAAAATTGGCGATTGTTACATATAATCTCTTTTCCGATAATATTGAAAGGTCTATAATTTACCCTGCTATGGCACTCGAGGTTTTTCATGGATTTACACTTATCCATGACGATATTATGGATAATGCGGCTATTCGTAGGAATCAACCTACAGTACATAAAAAATGGAATAATAATACAGCTATCCTCTCTGGAGATGTAATGTGCATTAAGTCTTACCAATATATGGCAAAGGCTCCTGTAGACAAACTCAAAAACGTAATGGAACTTTTCTCCTCTACAGCAGCAAAGGTTTGTGAAGGGCAACAATTTGATATGAACTTTGAGAGCGCGCCGTTTATTACCATGGAAGATTATTTAAATATGATTGGCCTTAAAACTGCAGTGCTTATTGCAGCCTCGGCAAAGCTTGGGGCAATTATAGCGGGGGCACCTTCGGATACGGCACAAGCTCTTTACAACTATGGTTATAAGCTCGGTATGGCATTTCAAATTAAAGATGATTATTTTGATAGTTTTGGTAGCTCTGCTCTTTTTGGTAAAAAAATAGGAGGAGACATTGTTTGCGGTAAAAAAACCTGGTTAATGGTAGAAGCCCTTAGAAGAGCTCAAAATGAGCAGAAGAGAGAGCTAAATACTCTTTTGAAAGAGATCTCTACCGATCCCGAAAAGAAGATAGCTACTGTGCTCTCTATTTATAAAGAGCTGGGAGTAAAAGAGGCAGCCCAAGAGGCTATGGACAAATATCATAAAGAGGCAATTGATATTGTAAAAGAGTGTGATCTTAACGCCGAGCAGAAGGAGAGGCTTTTTGAATTTGCCGATATTTTAGTAAATCGTGAAAAATAGTAGATAATTTAATAAAATTTTTAATTATGACTTTCAGTGAAAATTGTAACAAAATTTTTGACATTTGCGTTAATGACTATCATAAAACCGATAATGTAGATACTCCTGTAAATAATCCATTTAAAGAGGAATCTTTAGATTGGTATCTCTATTCTAAAAATTGGATAGATGCTGTACAGTGGCATTTAGAAGACATTATAAGAGAACCATCTATAGATGCAGTGGAGGCTCTTAAAATCAAGAGAAGGATAGATGGCTCTAACCAAAATAGAACAGATATGGTAGAGCTTATAGATAGTTTTTTTATGGATAAATACTCTAATGTAAAAGTCCAAGAAAACGCTACTCTTAACACAGAGACTCCTGCTTGGGCAATTGACCGTCTCTCTATTTTGGCTCTTAAAATTTATCATATGAAGGCCGAGGCAGAACGGGCCGAAGCTTCGCCTGAGCATCGCGAAAGCTGTAATACAAAGCTTAAAGTGTTGCTAACCCAAAGAGAAGATCTCTCTGGTGCAATTGATACTTTACTCACTCAAATAGAGAAGGGAGAGAAATACATGAAGTTTTACAAACAGATGAAAATGTATAACGACCCTGCGCTTAACCCCGTTTTATATGGAGGAAAAAAGTGATAGACGGCATATTGTAATATTTCGCTTTTCTGCCTTGGGAGATGTTGCAATAGCAGCTCCCTTGGTAAAAGCATATGCTGTAGCCAACCCTTCTATTAAATTTACAATGGTCTCTAGACCAATGTTGGAGCCACTTTTTAAAGGGTTAGATAATCTTGTTTTTTATCCTGCCCAACTTAATGGACTGCACAAAGGGGTTAAAGGGATGGTTAAGCTGTGGAGTGAGCTGCGCAACCAAAAAGTTACCCATGTTGCCGATTTTCATTCTGTTTTGAGAACTCACATTTTGAGAGTTCTTTTCTTTTTCTCTTTTGTGAGAGTAGCATATTTAAGAAAAGGGCGTGCACAAAAAGCAGCACTTACACGTAAAAACAACAAGAAACTAGAGCAGTTACCCTCTACTATGGAGAGGTACGAGCAGGTATTTAAAAAACTGGGGCTTGAGTTTCTAGATTTCTCCAATAGAACGGTAGTGCAAAAAAAACTTGAAAAAACGGGTAATGTAAATAACAGCAAGAGAACTGGTAATGAAAGAAATGTGCATGAGAGCATAGATAAAAGCGCACTTGGGAATGCCCATTCTAGTAAAAGCATTGAGTTTAAAATTGGAGTAGCTCCGTTTGCAAAGCATAGAGGCAAAGAGTGGCCTTTAGAAAAAATGGAGAAGGTAATTGAATTGCTTAGTAAAGATAAAGATAAGAGATTCTCTATTTTTCTTTTTGGAGGGGGTGCAAAAGAGAGTACCCTATTAAAAGAGTGGCAGAAAAAATATTTAGGAGTAACTTCTGTCTCAGGTGAGTTCTCTTTTGAACAAGAGTTAGAAGTTATTGCCAAATTAGATCTTATGGTATGTATGGACTCTGGCAATATGCACTTTGCAAGCGCTATGGGGGTGCCGGTTATCTCTATTTGGGGTGCTACTCACCCATATTTGGGATTCAATGGATGGGGGCAAGATATAGAGAGGGCTATTATGAGTCCTGCAGAGTGCCGCCCTTGCTCTGTGTTTGGTAACAAAGAGTGCTTTAGGGGCGACTATATATGTCTTACTGCTTTGGAGCCACAACAAGTGGCAAATAAAATTTTCAACTTTTTTGCAGAATAGTTGTATCTGTAATAAGATAGAAATCTAGATTATTTAGAACGTTTCACAGATGAACAATATAATTGAGGGGAAAATTACTCCTGCGCAAATTGAGATAATGGCACCAGCTGGGAATTTTGAATCTCTCATGGCTGCTATTCAAGGAGGGGCAGACTCTGTCTATTTTGGGGTTGGGAATCTTAATATGAGATCGCACTCGGCAAACAACTTTGGAGCCGATTCTTTAAAAGAAATTGTTCGTATTTGCCGCCAAGCTGGGGTAAAATCTTATTTGACTCTCAATATTGTAATTTACGACCAAGACTTGCAACCTATGCGAGAGGCAATAGATGCTGCTGTAGAGGCGGGTATCTCTGCAGTGATAGCATCGGATATTGCAGTGATTTTATATGCTAGAGAGAGAGGGTTAGAGGTTCATATCTCTACCCAACTCAATGTTTCTAATATAGAGAGTGTTAAGTATCATGCTCGTTTTGCAGATGTTATTGTTCTTGCACGTGAACTCACTCTTTTCCAAGTTAAGGCAATTTATGAAACGATTGTTAATGAAAATATAATTGGCCCATCTGGCGAGTTAGTTAGGTTGGAGATGTTTTGCCACGGTGCATTATGTATGGCTGTCTCTGGTAAATGTTATTTGAGCCTTCATGAATATAACGCCTCGGCAAACAGGGGAGCCTGTTACCAAATATGCCGCCGCAGTTATGAAGTTACGGATAAAGAGACTGGTATGTCTCTGGAGATAGATAATAAATATATTATGTCTCCTAAAGATTTATCTACTATTGGTTTTATAGATAAAATTATAGAATGTGGTGTAAGGGTGTTTAAAATTGAGGGTAGGGCACGTGCTCCCGAATATGTTAAGGCGGTAACTGCAGCCTATAAAAAAGCTGCTCATGCTGTCTGTAATGGGGAGTACACTCCAGAGCTTATCAAAGAGTTAGAAGAGCAAGTGAGTTTTGTCTTTAATCGTGGTTTTTGGGATGGCTATTACCAAGGAGCAAGGCTTGGTGAATGGAGCAAAGTGTATGGAAACAAGGCTACTAAAAAGAAGCGCTATATTGGTAAAGTGACAAATTTTTTCTCTAAACTATCTGTTGCCGAGGTTTTAATAGAGGCAGGAGAATTGAAAATAGGTGACAATATTTTAATAATTGGCCCTTCTACTGGTGTAGTAGAACATACAGTTTTGGAGATTAGGGTAGATCTTGCCAATGTAGAGAAAACTGTAAAGGGAGAGCTCTGTTCTGTGGCAGTTCCTAAAGAGATAAAGTTACGCCGCTCAGATAAACTTTACCTTTTTCAGTAGTGCGCTATTTTTAGAGTTTTTGCTCTATTATTTGTATTTGCATTATGGTAGATAAGAGAGTTGTAGAGTTTATTAATGAGCACCATGTAATTACTCTTACTGTAAGTGACGGTAAGGGTATTTGGAGTTGGCATGCGTTCTATATCTATCTAGCAGAGGAGAATCTATTTGTGATTACGTCGGAGTCTAAAACTCGGCATATAAAAATGTTTTTAGATGGGAGCAATTCTGTGGTTGCTGGTGCTATAGCGCTAGAGACAGAGACAGTAGGTCTTCTTAGAGGAGTTCAGCTAAATGCAGTAATGGAGATATGTAGTGGCTCTTTTTTAAACAAGTACCGCCTGAGATATCTCAAGCGGTTCCCATATGCTGCTTTAGTACCAGGTGATTTATGGACTCTTAAAGTGACCGAGCTTAAATTTACCGACAACCGTTTAGGTTTTGGAAAAAAACTCCTTTGGAAAGCGCCTTAAAGGCCAAAGCTCTTTTTGATTAAATCTATTGCGTCTAGCTTTTCCCAGCCAAAAAATTGCACCTCTTCTGTTACCATCTCTCCATTGCTACATAGTTCTACCTGTGCAGTATAGGGATCTCTACCCATGTGCCCGTAGGCAGCAGTAGCTTCATAGATTGGTTTCTTTAGGCCAAACTTTTTTATGATTTTTGCTGGACGCAGGTCAAATATTTCGTCTATCTTTTCGGCAATAATCCCGTCATTAACAAATTTTTCGGGGTGATTTTTAAAGCCGGTACCATATGTGTTTACAAATACACTTACAGGGCGAGCAACACCAATTGCATAGGCAAGTTGAACTAAAACCTCATTGGCTACACCTGCTGCTACAAGGTTTTTGGCAATATGCCTTGCTGCGTAAGCTGCCGAGCGATCTACTTTGCTTGGGTCTTTACCAGAAAACGCTCCACCAC
>JBAYBU010000015.1:0-10553 GCA_041669105.1 Bacteroidales bacterium
ATAATAATAATATTCGAGCTGGGAGGTTATTGCATTAGATAGATGATATATTAATGTTAAATGGCCTCCCAATTTTGGGGGGCTTTTTTTGTTATAAACTGTAAGCAACATAAACTATGATTAACAGACAAATGTTAGAGACCGAAGCTGCAATCTCTCTTGTAAAGGAGAGCTTTACAGAACACTTATGCAAAAAATTGGATCTTACAAAAGTATCGTCTCCTATTGCACTACTTGGGGGGACTGGAATTAACGACGAACTCAACGGGGTTGAGCGCCCTGTCTCTTTTTCTGTTAAAGCTCTTGGTGGGCAACAAGCTCAAGTGGTGCATTCTCTTGCAAAATGGAAAAGAATTAGATTAATGCAATTAGGAGTGGAGAATGAAAAAGGCATTGTAACAGATATGAGAGCACTTAGGCCAGACGAAGAGTACACAAACCTCCATTCTGTATATGTAGATCAATGGGATTGGGAGAAGTGTATGAGTGAGTCTTGCAGAACTTTAAACTATCTTAAAGATACGGTTAACTCCATATACGAAGCAATGAGATCTACCGAGCAAGAGATTTATAAGGTTTATCCAACAATAATGCCTGTTTTACCCCAAAAAATAACATTTATTCACTCTCAAGAATTATTAGACCTTTATCCAAAAGCAACTCCCAAAGAGAGGGAAAGAGCCGCTGCTATTGAGTATGGTGCTGTTTTTATCATTGGGATAGGCAATAAGTTATCTAAAGGAGAACCTCATGATGGGCGAGCTCCCGATTATGATGATTGGAGCACTCTTAACGAAGATGGTTTTTATGGATTAAATGGAGATATAATTGTTTGGCATCCTATTTTGGAGTGTGCTCTTGAGCTCTCTTCTATGGGTATAAGGGTTAATAGCAACTCTTTAATACATCAGTTATCTGTAAAACAATGTTTAGAGAATGCCCAACTTCAATTTCATTCAATGCTCCTTTCGGGTTTGCTGCCACAAAGCATAGGTGGGGGGATAGGGCAATCCAGAATGTGTATGTTCATGCTCAAAAAAAGACATATTGGAGAGGTGCAAGTGGGTATATGGTCTGAGCGGGAACGTAATAAAATGAGAGAAGCGGGAGTAGTATTACTTTAATGTTTAGTTATCGCAATATCCAACTGGTATAAGAGCTCCAATGAGTCTCCCTTGAGCTAAGTTTAATATTTGGCCAAGTTCTTCTCCAGCCAATAAGGGACCTGTCATGTAACAAGCACCTAGCCCTAAGCTTTCTGCAGCGAGTAACATTAACATAGAGACACACGAAATAGACTTTACAGAGTTATCTCGTTCCCATAAGAGCAATTCGGGCGTGATGTTTTTTCTTAGGTTAGATTTGATAATTGGAGAGATACGAAATATAGGGATAAAAAGGACTGGAGCTTTTTCGAAAAAAGTAAAAATTTCACTATAGTCTTTGAAAAGTTCAGATGCCTCTATTTCTATTTGCTCACTTATGCTCTCTATTGATGTTAGTACCGTTTTAGAGATCAAGTTAATTACAGAACTATCTTTTATTGTTATGATTTCCCAATTTTTTCTATCATTTGCGTATGGAGATTTATAGGCTATGTCTAAAATTTTTGCAATGCTCTCTTCTGGAAACATCTCGGATTTAAAATTCCGACAGCTTTTTCTAGTCTCGCATAATTGTTTGAGTACTTCATACTTTTGGTTCATATAGTTGTGATAATAGTATTGTGAAATATATTTTCTAATACTAAGATATGCTTTTATACTTTTTAAAAAAAATATATTTTTTAAATCTATCTTATTGACCAATATAAAAGGAGTTTGCAAAAGGTAAAAACACTTAAATTGTATGTTTTGGTGATTATTTTTTAGGAGATAAAGGAATTTAGATATCTTTGGAAGGCTTTAATTAATGTTTATTATGATTATTGGAATTGATATAGGCAGTACCACAACAAAGGCAGTGGCTATAAAAAATGGAGTTGTTGTAAAGACTGTAAGAACAAGAGCTTATGATGCTATAACTTCTGCGACAGGAGCATTAGGAAAGATGTTGGTAGAGAGTAATTTAAGTTTTGATGCTGTAAGGGAAATTATAGTGACTGGTGCTGGTTCTCATTTTATTAAAAATAAGATATTTGGCATACCTACAGAGAGAGTAGACGAGATTGAGGCCATAGGATTAGGCGGAATGTACCTTTGCAAAAAAGATAGTGTAGTGATTGCCAATATTGGTACTGGAACCTCTATTATAGAAGCGACTAAAGAAAAAATAACACACTTAGGAGGGACAGGAGTAGGAGGAGGTACAATTATAGGTCTCTCTAAGGAGCTTGTTCACTCTATAACATTTGATCATATATTGAAGCTTGCACAAAAAGGAGATTTAAAGCAGGTAGATCTTTTGGTAGAAGATATTTCTGAATCGGGCATTAGCTTTCTTGACCCAAAAGCTACTGCTGCCAATTTTGGTAAGATGTTAGATACCGCCACTAAAGAAGATTTTGCGATGGGGATTGTTAATATGGTGTTTCAAGTAATAGGGATGATATCTGTGTTTGCAGCAAAAAGCCGAAATGCAAATCACATTCTTGTTACAGGTAATGGCAGTAGAAATCTTTTAGGTCGCCAAGTTTTAGAGAATATCTCTAAACTCTATGCTATAGAGTTTGAATTTCCAGATGATGCCGAATATGCTACAGCCATTGGTGCTGCGTTGTCAAAAAAATGATTATATTTGTCATCTGTTATGAAAAATAAAGTTTTGCTAGAGGAAGGGAGTTATTTAAAAAGTGATCTATTTGTAGATTCTGTAAATGAACGCACTCCCGAAGTTTTTGGTATTTTATACTCTTTGTATTCCGCCCAACTTATTCTCTTCTCTTCTAAATATCTTGTTAATAAATGTGATGCCGAAGATCTTATTCAAGATGTTTTTATAGAGTTTTGGCAACGTAAAAGTAAATTTTCTCATATTGCTCAAGTAAAGTCTTATCTATATAAAGCAACTAAAAGTCATACGTTAAATTTTATCAAAAGAGAGAAGAAGATGGTTTACAATATCTCTTTTTTAGAGTATGAGCAGGCCGACGATAAGCCTAATAACTTTTTTGATTTACATCATGAACTCTGTTTGCTCTTTGACTCCTCACTTATGGAGCTTCCGAGGGAGTGTAAAAGAATTATGAGGTATATTATTAAAGGATTAAATTCTTTTGAGATAGCTAAAAAATTAAATACTGCACCCAGTACAGTTAGAGCGCAAAAAAGGAGAGGCCTCTCTTTAATTAAAGAGATTTGCTTTAGGAGTAGAAGGTGCAAAGAGTTAATAAATAGTTGAATTTAGCTCTTCTCTCCAACTATTATCTCTATTATTTTTTCGTTGTTAATTATTGTCATTCCGTGACGGTCGTTTGAGATTCCATCTTCTAAGATATAGCTATAATATGGCTTATTTCCTTTAAGCAAAGAGGGTAGGAATTTTAATGATATGTTTGGGCATCGCTCTTTAAGAGAGATGCCTGCCTCCATTATATGAGTTGAGATTACAAAGCCGCACTCATGGATAGCAGCGAAAGATTCTGTAATGGCAACTGTTGCATCGTAGGCATCTTTTACATTTGTCCCCTTAAAAAGCTCGTCAAACATTACAATTAGCTTTTTGTCGCTTGCTACTTCTTTAGCTATTTTTTTGACTCTCATAACCTCGGCATAAAAGTGACTGTAGCCCATATTTAGATTGTCGGGTACGTTTATTGATGTGTACATTCCGTTTTGTACGTTGAATGTCATAGATTTTACTGCTAGAGGAAATCCCATGTGGGCTAGATAGATGGCAATTCCAAAAGATTTCATAAGGGTAGATTTCCCTGCCATATTGGCTCCTGTAATAAATAGTACATTAGATTGTTTGTCTAAAGAGAGGTCATTGGCTATTGCATTTTCTATCCAGGGGTGGTAGAGCCCTTTTATTTTTACATTTAAACTATTTGAATCTATGCAATTTGCATACGCAAATCCTTTTTCTTTACCTGTACGAGAGACAGAGGTGTATACATCTAGGTTGTGAATAATTGTAGTAATCTCTTTTAATATTTGGGATGCTCTAGACCTAAGAATGTAATCGTAACGAAGGAATTGTTTAAATGATAACTCTTTTGTTGTATCTAAATTAAAGATGGCTTCTATTTTTTGATTGTGGAAAAGATTTAGAGCGCTTTTAACTATTTTGGCGTATGGACCTTCTCTATCACTTTCAAATATATCTTTAATTGTCTGTTCTGTTTTGCAAAGAAGAGAAACTGTAGTTAATAGGCCTTTGTGTAAAACATCTATCTCTTTTTCATTTGCAATAAGTTTTAGGGCTTTTCGTTTTAAGTTTTTAGAGATAGAGTTAGCTATGAATTTACTCTCTTTTATCTCTATGTAATGCTCGGTCGTTTCCCACTCTTTTTGAGTAAAAGGGAGGCAAAAATCATTTTGACTAAAAAAGTTAAATATATCTTTTCTTTGATTTATCTCTTTTGCACAGGTTAGCGGCGCTGTAAACATCTGTTCCAAAACAATTCCACCACCTCTTGTCACTGTCTTGTTAAAGAGGTTAAAAATGGAGTTGGTTTTGTATCTGCCAAGTAGGTTTAGATCTTCTAGCGTTTGTTTGTCAATAACAAATTTCATTGTTAATTAATTTATATTTTGCTTATTCTGTTTTTTAATATATCAGGAATGCCTTCGTTGTTAATAATTATCATTCCATGACGGTCTTCTGTGATTCCGCTTTTAATCTTATAGGTATATTCTGGTAGATTGTTTTTCATAATTGTTGGCAGATATATAAAGTTGATATTATCGCAACCCTCTTTGAGTACCTCTCCTGCTTCAATTATATGTGTAGAGATAATGAATATACATTCTTTGTTAGCTGCAAAGGCTTGAGTAACTGCTACGGTTGCATCGAACGCGTCTTTTACGTTTGTTCCGCGAAACAGTTCGTCAAATATTACTATTAATTTATTTGACCTGCTTATGCTTTGAGCTACCTTTTTCACTCTCATAACCTCGGCATAAAAGTGACTGTATCCCATATTTAGATTGTCGGGTAAATTTATAGTGGTAAACAATCCATTTTGAACAGAGAAACTCATTTGAGTTGCAGGTACTGGAAATCCTACGTGAGCTAAGTAGACAGCGATTCCAAATGATTTCATAAAAGTAGACTTGCCAGCCATATTTGCACCAGTAAGAAACACCATATTATTTTTATCGTTTATCTCAATAGAGTTACTAATAGGGTTATCTAGCAATGGGTGGTACAAATCTGTTATTTTAATATAATTAGGGTTGGGATCGAGAGCTATTGCAGCACAATATTTGTTATCATTGGCAACCTTAGCTGCAGAGATATAGACATCTAAAGTGTAGATTAATACAAGTAATTTGTTTAGTGATTCTGAAATTGAAAATCGAAAAGTTTGGTCTAAATTGGCTATTTCCTTGAAAGATAGTTTTTTAGGATTCTTTATTTTTGGTATCTCCTTTAACTCCTTCATAGATAATATTTCACCTATTGCTTGTGTATATTTACAGCAATACTTATCTATACCGCTCTTTTCTATATGGTTAAGAAAATTATGAGTAATGCAAATTATTTCGATTATAGCAGCAATTCCTTTTTGGATTTGTTTGTAATTAAAGTCTGTTCCAATTACACTTTTAAATTTTCTCTCGAGAGTGTTCCCGTGTGCTACTATTCTGGTTCGTCTATCTTTATTACTAAGATAAAACTCGGCACTATCAAAAAATTCACTTTTGTAAGGGAAAACAATCTCATTTTTTTGGAAAGCACCTATTGTCTCTTGTCTCTCGTTTATCTCCTCTTTTTTGTCAAGAGGTTGTAAGAACATTTTTTCTAGAATTTTGGAACCACCGTGGGTGTGGACTTTATTAAAAATCCCATATACAGAGTTGTCTCTCATTTTTCCAAAAATAGCTAGATCGTCTATTGTTTGTTTGTCTACTCTAAAACTCATTTTTTTATAATTTAAAAATAAGTACCAACCAGATTTTTTCTGGTTGGTACTTTAGGAAAAATCAATCCCCATATCCGCATCTACCTACCCCTGCGCCTTATCCATATTAATATGTAGAAGATTATCATGAGTAGTGGCATAAACCCAATCAACACCCAGTTGGTTACCCTCATTCCCGACATACCTAAATTCAATTTCCTGTCTGTAGGTGCGGGCCTTCTTACATCAATAGGAACTTCGTCGTTAGACATCCAGAAAAAGGCACCCATTATAAAATTATAGTTGGCTGCTTGCACACCTGTGCGTCCTATGCTGACTTCTCCATTACTTATACAGTCGGAATCACCAAGTATTACTATTTTCTGCTCTTTGTTATTTATATTTCTACTTAGTGCAACTGCTGTAACAGCTGGTTCTAAAAGAAATTCACCTGCTGCTGTATTTAGTTTAACGGTATCGTCTACAAAGTTAGTTGTCTCGATTTCGTTCCAAACTAAACTATTGGTATCTGTAACAAATAGCTCTGTCACTTTAAAACCCTTATCTTCTCTATACTTAAGAGCAGTAGTTCCAGGCATTGTGAGTACGTAATCTCTGTTTCTCATCATGTTTAGTTGGTACATGAGATTTGCCCCAGGAGCTGTTGGAACTGCCATAATAAAGTCTGCAGGGAAATTTTCACTCGGCTTAACAACTCTACCCTCCATAAACTCTACTCCTAGTTCTTCTATAATAGGGTTCATGTGCTTTTGTCTTCCAGGGTCTCCTGCAATAAGTAAATTCCCACCTTGTGCAATGTATTTGTCTAGGTTGGCCTTGTACTCTGGGTTTAAAGCTATTCTTATGTCTGCAAGTACTAAAATATCGTACTTCTCTGGAACTTCTTGATCTAGTTTGATCTCGCTAAAGTCAAAACCCTGATTAATCAATGAGTAACGGAATGGTTTCTCTTGTGCAAACTTACTATAGTGCCTATCTCCCGATCTTAAACTGCTTCTTTCTCCTTGGCCTGTTATAAATCCAACTTGAGGTAATTTCATAACAAGTCTTTTGAAAGCTGCGCTTATTTCGGCCTCCGATGGATGTACCTCCATATCGTCATAGAGTCTAAGAAACGTTTTGTCTCCATTGCTAGCAACCAATGTGCGTACAAAGCGAAAACCTTCTGGCTCCAAGTTTTCAAGTTTACTAATCTCTTGAGGAGTCATAAAGCGATTACTATCCAAACGGTGTATTTTTGTATATTGTATCATACGCTCTCTATCACTTAGCCCTGGATATCTTTTCTCTAAGCTTGGATTATCGGCTTTGGCATAATACCTATGATATTTAATTTTCATATCGGGTTTGAACCGTAGATATTGCTTAAAACGATTTATGTCTCTGAGCTCATTTCTTGGAAGTCCAAAATAATAGTTTTCATCTAAAACATTTACATAGGTGTTTATTGTTAATTTACCATCTAATTTTTCTAAAACTTTTTGGCTATTAGGTGTTAGAGTATTTATTTTTGTTCTTGTAGCATCATAATAAAACATAAGTGCAGGCCTAGAGCTAAAGTACCCAAAGGTCACAGCAATAATAAATGCTGCCATATAACGTGAAAAAGTGTTACTAGCGGCCTGTTTTTGGCGTATTGCTTTAAGCCTTAATATAGATAGTGAAAGGAAGAGAGCAACAACAATAATGAAATAGAGTACATCTTCGCTGCAAATTAAACCGTTAATAAATTCGCTGGAACGCCCTCTCATAGAGAGCCAATATGTGATATCTCTCACTAGACCAATATCTTGCCAAAAATTTCCTACCATATTTAGAACTGCAAGAACGGCTAAAGTGCCAACTGCTGCCACTACTTGGTAAGATGTAAGGCTAGACATGAACAGACCTATTGCGGCATAAGCACACATAAGCAAAAATAATCCTAGTAATCCCGAACAGATAGCAACAAAGTCAAAATTTTCTACTGCAAATGCGCTATAAATAGCGAATATAAATAGGATACCAATAATTATTAATGAGTAAAAAATCATAGAGAGATACTTACCCAGTATTATTTGAGTATTAGTTACAGGAGAAGAGTAGAGTAATTTTATTGATCCACTGCTTAACTCTCTACTCATTAATCCCATTGTAATCAATGGTATATAGAGATACAGATACTGTTGGACTATAGTAAAAACTCCATGGCGTGGATGAGCAAAAATTCTCATCGAAATATTGTTAAAGCTATATTCCAAGGCTTGTGCATGCACCAAAGATTCTAGTGCATTTGTAAATGCGATACTGGCTTGGATTGTAAACACTATTAATATTAACCAGGCAATAGGTGAGTAAAAAAGTGTTTGAAGCTCTGTGCGTGATATTTTATATGTCATTTTCATATTACAAACTCATTATTTTACGGTTTTGGATAACTCTGCAAATATTGTGTCTAAAGAACTTCGCTCAAGCCTTATCTCGTTGAGCTTCCATCCTTTTTGAACACTTGTCTCTACAACTCTTTCGATTACATCTTCGCAATCAGAGAATTTTAATCTAAAACAACTACCTCCTATCTCTTGGGCATCAAGGACTCCTGTAATAGCTGTTAAATCTTGGATAGCAGGGGGCTCTAATAATGAGAGAAAAATAGTGTCTGGGACAATGTAATTGTCAAATTCTTCTACGGTACCTGCAAATACAATTTTACCCTCTTCTACCATTCTTATATGATCGCAGCTAGCTTGAACTTCCGATAGTATATGTGTAGAGAGTAATATGGTTTTTTCTTGAGAAATTTCTTTAATAAGATTCCTTATCCCGATTGTTTGATTTGGGTCTAGCCCGCTTGTTGGTTCGTCTAGAACTACCAGTTGTGGTTCATGAATAATAGCTTGTGCTATCCCTACTCTTTGTTGGAATCCGCCAGAAAGATTTTTAATCAATCTTTTTTTAAAGTTGGTTATAGCGCATTTTTCAAGAACAGAATTTACAGCATCCATTGTTTTATTGTCTGGAATCATGCGTAAGTTAGCACAATGGATTAAATACTCTTCTACTGTTAAATCGGGATGCAATGGTGGTTTTTGAGGTAAAAATCCGATCTGTTTTTTTGCTTCAGTGGAATTGTTCCTCATATCTATCCCTTTGATAAACACACTGCCGTTTGTCTGTTTTAAGACTCCGCAAATAATGTTCATAATGGTAGATTTGCCAGCTCCATTAGAACCGAGCAACCCATAAATACCACTCTGAGCAATTTCAAAATCAATATTTTTGATTGCCCATTGAACGCTATACTTATGAGAGAGATTTTCTACTTTTAAGATGGGTTCGTTCATTTTAGATTTGTTTTAAGTTAAGATGCTTTACATATATAGCAATCTCAACTCAAAAGTGACTAAAGATTTTTTTTATATTCTCTCTATGGGTATAGTCGGTTTATGATCCAGTTGTTGTTTTTTTGACTTTGGGCTTTGCTCTTTGGTGTTGCTTGTTGGGTGTAAAGGAATCTATCGTGAGAACGCCCAACCCCACCCTGCCAAAACTCAAAAGAATGTGGTTTAATTAAGTAGCCCCCCCAATTGATTGGCCGTTTAATTTTCACATTACTTGTAGCCAATTGATTTACAGAGCTGTCAAATTGATCTTTATCTTTAAGGATTTCACTTTGTTTAGATAATGCGCTAGAGGCTTGGCTTGCAAAGGGTCTGGAGTTAAAATAGAGATCGGACTCTTGGGGAGATGTTTTTGTTGCTACTCCTTTTATTCTTATTTGTCTCATAGTGTTTGGCCAGAAAAAAAGTAATGTAACTTTATTATTCTGTTCAATATCCACTCCTTTTTTACTTTTATAATTAGTAAAAAAGGTAAAGCCATCCCATGAGTAGCTCTTTAAAAGTACATATCTTACCGAGGGTTCTCCTTGTCTGTTAGAAGTTGCTACCACCATTGCATTTGCCTCTAATGTTTCATATTTCAAGGCATCTTCAAACCAATTAGCAAACTGTGCAATGGGGTCTTTTTCCATCTGCTCTTTATCTAAAGGAATAGGGGAATACTCTTTTCTCATATAGTGTAAATTTTCTTCTATCATATTCTTTAAATTTTGTTAAAAAACCACCTATGTCTGTTTTTTGCAATAAAAGAGTAAATAGAGTTACGTATGAATGGAGGAACTACTACAAATACAAACATTATACTCCAAAAACCTCCTAAATCTTTAAATATTTCTAATACAGCTCTTGAGCGGGTGTAACATTTATCATTATTTACATAGATAATAAATTGCTCAGAGGTAAAGTTTATATTGTATTTTTTTAAGACTTTTTTGGCGGTATTACTAGTATATGAAATATACTCAAACTTCTTCTTTTTATCTCGTTTTACAAGAAAAGCTATTGACCTACTGCACAACATACATTTGCCATCATAAATTACTGTTTTCATTATTTTGTATTTGAGATTCACTTTAGCAATGTTTATTTCTATCTAAACAACTATCTTTATATAAATGTTGAGTTATAATTAGATAGGTCTAAAT
>JBAYBU010000016.1:0-10193 GCA_041669105.1 Bacteroidales bacterium
ATGGCAATAGTAGAAAACATCCAAAGAGAAGATCTAGACTCTCTAGAGGCTGCCCTTAGCTTTCAAAGACTTATAGAAGAGTGTGATCTTACCCAAGAAGAGATGGCCCTTAGAGTTGGCAAAAAAAGAGCTACAATAACAAATTACTTGCGATTATTAAAGCTACCAGCCGAGATACAGATTGCACTTAGGGCAAAACGAATTACAATGGGCCATGCCAGAGCCTTGCTAGCACTGGAGAGTACCAAAGAGCAGCTTAAACTTTGCAATCAAATAGTAGAAAAAGATCTCTCTGTAAGAAAAGTAGAAGAGATAATTCGTAAAATATCTGAGCCAGCACCACCAAAAGAATCAGAAGAACCATCTCAGGATTTAGACGAATCTTATTTTAAATTATTAGATTTCTTGGGAAAATACTTCAATAATAACATCAGCCTTAAAAAAGACAATAAAAAAGGTACTGGATCTATTACAATTCGTTTTAGCGGAGACAACGAGGTTATTAACTTTCTTAATGCTATTGAAAAAACAAATCTGTAATTTTCCCTTAATGAAAAGCCGTTCATTAATAATGCTTTTTACGTTACTGTTAATTAGCACCATATCTCGTGCTCAATTTGTAGGACAGATGAAACAGGTTGGCCCTCCTGGCTCTAACCAAGATCAAAATAGAGAAAACCCAGATAGCACATATAGCGGTAGTACAAGAGAGCCATACTCTTTCAAAAGATATTTTAATAGTTTGGCAGGAAAAGACAGTATGAATATTACCCGTATGTGGGGAGGCTCCTTTTTACTACCAGGGAGTGCCCAACTTTACAATAGACAGTACTGGAAAATTCCGGTTGTATATGGCTCAATAGGGGGTTTTGCTTATGCTGGATACAGAAGTAATTTAAAATGGCATGAAACTGGCGATAGCAAATATAGCTCTACTCGTAATCTCTGTTATGTTGGTGCCGCACTATCTTACTGGGCCTCGATTTTAGATGGGGTCTCCAATTTTAAATATCATAAAAAAGTTCTTCCTGCAAGGGCATCTCTTTACTCTGCAATGCTACCTGGCTTAGGTCAAGTTTATAATGGAGATTATTGGAAAATTCCTATATTTTATGGAGGAATCATTACTACGGGATACTTTATCTCTTCTAATAATGAGCAGTTCAAACGATATAAAATGATGTACTATCAAACAAGTGACCCCAATTCTCCGTTATATCAGAAGTTCAACCCCGAGACTATGAAATATTACAAAGATACATATAGAAGATTTCGCGACTACTCTGTTCTTGCAGGAATTGCTGTATATGTACTTAACATAATTGACGCCAATGTTTTTGCTCATTTACAAGACTTTGATGTAAGTGACGATCTCTCTGCCTCTTTTGTTCCTGGAGTGTTAATGCCAATAAATCCTAACTTTGCAGCAAGTGTTAGTCCAGCTGTGGGGTTCCGGCTTAGTTTAAACTTTTAATATTAAAAATATATTTTTCAAATATGAAAAAAATTACCTTATCAATTTTGCTCTCTCTTCTGTTTACCTTTTCTTGTTCAATAGCTCAGGGACAGATATTTAAAAATATTTTTCAAAAAAAACCTACAAAGAAAGAACTTAACTTAGAAATTAGTACTCTCCAAAAAACTATTGACTCCTTAAGGCAAGAGTTAGAATTTAGCTCAATTCCCATAATAGATACTGTAACAGTAAATGACTCTATAAATCCCGGTGGGTTAGGGTTTTTTGATAGTGAAGATTTTATAGACCCTGCCACTTCTACAGATAGCCTTTTAACTATCTGGTATCTTCAAAAAAATCTTTCACTAGACGATGGCTCTATCATTGATTTTGACACTGCAGTGCTAACATCCGATACCCCCGACTCTATTTTCATTGCACGGCTCAAGGCGATAAACTCTTTTATACCTCTCCCTTATAACAATATAGTCAAAAATCATATAATCTATTATACACAAAGGATACCAAATAAAATTGATTTAATACTAGGTCTTTCAAGTTATTACCTCCCTCAGTTCGAAGAGATAATGGATGAATACGACTTGCCTAAAGAGCTTAAAATAATGGCTATAATAGAATCGGCATTGAATCCTAAAGCTGTCTCTAGAGCTAAAGCAAAAGGAATGTGGCAATTTATGTATAGAACAGCTCTCCAATACAACTTAAAAATAGACTCTTATGTAGATGAGAGACTAGATCCCATAGCGTCTGGGCATGCTGCTGCTAAATATATGAAAGATTCTTATGCTATTTTTGGTGATTGGCTCCTTGCAATTGCCTCGTATAACTGTGGCCCTGGTAACGTAAATAAAGCAATTAGGAGAGCAGGCTCAAGAGAATTTTGGGATGTATATCCGTTTTTACCAAGAGAAACCAGGGGTTATGTCCCCTCATTTGTAGCAGCTCTATATACAATCAACTATTATAAAGAGCACAAAATCTCTCCAAGAGCTATAGAGATGCCTGCCCATGTAGATACTTTTATTATTAAAAAACCTTTACACTTTGGACAAATCTCTGAATTAATGGGTATTTCAAAAGAGGAGATAAGCGACCATAACCCTCAATATATAAGAGAGATAATCCCAGGAAGTTTAGAGGGAAATATATTGAGACTCCCTTTTAACTATACAAACGCATTTATAGATAGAGAGAAAGATATCTATCTATATAAAGACAGTATCTACTTTAACCCTATCGTATATAACGAGACTAAGGCCTCTGCTACCTCTAACAGATCTTCTGTTACTCATAGAGTAAAAAGTGGCGAAACATTGAGTCACATTGCATTAAGGTATAGAGTTAGAGTCTCGGATATTCAAGCATGGAACGGGGTTAGAACTGTTATTCGCCCTGGGCAAAGATTAACTATATACACTTCAAACCCTCCTTCTAGAGCATCTAGTGGCTCTGGAGTTGCTACAACTACTTCTGGCGGTTATGTTATGTATACTGTAAAAAAGGGAGATACGCTATGGGATATTTCTAGAAAATTCAATGGAGTAAGTCTTAATCAAATAATGAGTCTAAATGGCTTAAATAAAAACTCTAAAATTATGCCTGGTAAAAAAATTAAAATTAAACCTGCCTAGAGCTTTACTCTTAATTGAAATTTCAATTCGCTTTTTGAGGGACCAGATATCTCTTCTTTTCCCTCTCCTATTTTATCTCTATCTGTATAATATGTAGAAGAATATTTTAGCCAAATGTCAACTTTAGCCGAAAGGGAGGCTTTCATATTAATATACCATCTAAAACCCTCTCCATAAATTAAAGTTGTTCTAAATTGGTTTAAAATATCTCGCTCATAACTATAGATTCGGTTACCCCATTGGGGTGCATAAAACCAAGAGAAACGGCACGATGCTCCCACTCTCTCTCCTAGCATACTAGCTACCAACTCTTGTTGCAGTAAACACCCTAAAGAGGTCTCTCTCTCTTTTTTGCATCCTGTAAAATCTACTCTCGAATGAAGGAGCAATATGTTTGATAATTTTTTGCGAATATCGGCCCTTAAATTTATTCTCTCTCTATAGAGAGCTAATCTTAATTCACTCTTACTATCTAAATTAGATGAAATATCACATTTCATAATCACTTTGTGGTAGTTGTGTGAAATATTAACTGCTGTGTATAATAATATATTTTTTGCAAATAAGAACTTACCCGAAAACCCAGCAAGAAGTTGATTGCCTCCAGGAATTTTAGTGAGATAAGAGAGAGGAGAGACAAAAAAAGAGTTGTAATATTTACTTGTAAAAGAGAGCTCATTCCCCGATTTTAGACGCACTGCAACACCAGTGACAGCAGCAATATTGCCACACATATCAAATGCTAGCTCTCCAGAAGTAATAGTTTTGTTATTAAAATATCTAAAGTTTATACCTGCATTTGCCCTATATCTACCCATTTTTTGCTCCATAAAAATAAGTGCACTATCCCTTCCTGCATAAGGTAAAGAGTTGCAAAGCGCACTAACTATAATTCCTGAGTTAAATATTTCATTACTGTAATTAATACTTATTGCTGCCATATTAGTGTGTAAAGAGCCTCTCCTTTGAAGCGTGAGCGGAGTATTATGTAACCCAGTGTTTAGTATAGAGGTGTATCCCGTTTGGATTACACGTGCATCATAATTTCTAAATGAAGTTAGCAAGTCTAAACTAAAATTCCCTTTTGAGATTGTTGCTGCTACCCCCTTGAATGCTCTCCCTTCTTGGGCAGAGGTATAAGATGTTAAACCGTAATCTCTCTTTATTGCACTTGCAGGATCCCAAGAACTACTCAAAGAAAAACCATTCCACAAAATTAATCCTTGCCCCTTTCTTGCATTATAAGAACCTATTATAAAATTCTCTAGCACTCCTCTATTTTTTATAGAAGCACTCCAAGAGATATAGTCTACTCCTCTCTCTCCAGGATCTTTCTTAGCAGTAACAATTGCACTAATGTTTTTTGGTGCATCTATACGGAATTGTCCATAGAGCAAAAAGGGATTTCCCAGGTATCTACTCTCAGGTTTTTTTAGATACTCCTCTTTGGATATTGGGTTATACCCTTCTCTTCTTTCGGGAATAACAGAAGACCTTAACAGTAGTGTAGAGTAAAATTTGCTCGGTCCCTCTTTTTGATAATATTCGTTGTAAAATCTCAAAAAGGGTTGTAAAAGCTTAATTTTATCTCTGTCTAAATCTTGAACAAGTAGAAGTTCGGCAAAAGAGAGAGGCTCTCCGTGCTCTTTTATATATCTTTTTAAAGATGCTGATTCAAAAGAAGTTAATATCCCATACCATTCCAGTTCTTCTGCTCCCTTAACATTCATTAACAAGCCATTGTGAGCTATGGAAAAGAGGTATTGTGTAAGTTCATAAAAATAGCCCTCGCTAGATTCCTCTTCCCTATTACTATTGCCAACAACTCTTTCAATAATTGACTCTACAGAACTATTTGTAACTGCGCTTTCTGTTTTTTGTGCATATACTAAATGGACACACAAAAGCATGTTGCACATAAGTAGCAACATGGCTAAAATCTCTCTCCTCATTCTCTCTCCTCATTTTACTTCAAATAAATGCTAATTTACTTTAAATGGAAACTTCAGTTGAGCAAGTTCTCCGTTTGCCTTTACTATTTTGGAAGCCAACTCCCTTTTAAATTTTATCATTTTTTCTAACAACTTATCATTTGCAGTAGCAAGTATTTGTAAAGCCAAAATAGCTGCATTTTTTGAATTATCTAATGCTACTGTTGCAACAGGAATACCAGAAGGCATCTGTAAAATAGAAAGAACAGAATCCCAACCATCAATTGAATTAGACGATTTAACAGGGACACCTATAACAGGGAGCGGCGTAAAAGCAGCAATCACACCAGGCAAATGAGCTGCACCGCCCGCTCCTGCAATAATCACCTTTACTCCTCTTTTGTGCGCCTCTTTAGCAAATTTGGCAACTTGTTCTGGAACCCTATGAGCCGAGAGGGCATTTATTTCGAATGGAATCTCCATTTCATTTAGAAATTGTGCTGCTTCTTTCATTACCGGTAAATCAGAAGTGCTGCCCATTATAATACTAACAAGTGGATTCATCGTTTTCATTACAAAATTGGTTTAGGACAAAAATAATGATTAATTTCGTCGTCACAAATAATTTGAGTATGGATCACATTAAACTACATGACAAAGAGTTTCGTATTTTTATTGAGAGTGATAAAATACAAAAAAGTATTGCAGAGGTGGCCCTGAAACTCAATGAAAACTATAAAGATAAGAAGAGTCCTCTATTTTTATCGGTACTCAATGGCTCATTTATGTTTGCTGCTGATTTACTAAAAAATATCGATTTTCAGTGTGAAATTTCTTTTGTTAAACTCTCTTCATATAGTGGAACTGCTACAACAGGAGAGGTTCTAGAAATTTTAGGATTATCTTCTTCTGTAAAAGGGCGTGAAATTATAATACTTGAAGATATTGTAGACACTGGTAACACAGTGGTAGAACTACATAATATACTTAAAAAAAGAGGAGCTAGTACAGTTAAGATTTGCACTCTTTTACTTAAACCCAACTCTTACAAAAAAGAGCTGCCAATAGACTATGTCGCACTAAAAATCCCAAATGATTTTATTGTAGGATATGGCCTAGATTACAACGAACTAGGAAGACAATACAAGGATATATACATCCTTGATGAATCTAATGGTTAGTAATGAAGTATTTTATTATTTTTGGGCCTCCGGGTGCGGGAAAGGGCACTCAGTCTTATTTGCTAACAGAGAAGTTTAATCTCAAGCATATCTCTACAGGACAACTGCTTAGGGATGAAATTGCAAAAGGTACAGAGATTGGTATAATAGCAAAAGCTATTATTCACAAAGGGAATTTTGTAGACGACTCTGTAGTGTTAGAGATGATTCGTCATGAAATATGCAATGCCGAGCCAGGTGTCAAGGGGTTTATATTTGATGGATTTCCAAGAACTATATCCCAAGCAAAAGCGTTTGACTCTCTTTTGATTGAGTGTGAAAAACCCGAAGTAGCTGGAGTTTTTGCTCTAGAAGTGACCGATGCTGCTATTGTAGAGAGGATACAAAAAAGAGCTCGTATAGAGGGGAGAAAAGATGATTCATCCATAGAGACTATACTCAAGCGAATCAAAACATATCACAATAAGACAGAGCCTCTTATTGCATACTATAAAGAGAGGGGAAAATGTTTTCCTATAAAAGGCGAATTAAGTGTAAAAGAAATTTTTGCTGATATTTGCGATATAATTGAGAGTATTTAAGATGAGCAATAGTTCAAATTTTGTAGATTATGTAAGAGTGTTTTGTGCTTCTGGTAACGGGGGCAAAGGCTCTACGCACATGCGGCGAGAAAAGTTTATACCCAAAGGGGGGCCCGATGGTGGAGATGGAGGCCGAGGAGGCCATATTATTTTAAAAGGTAACGCTCAGTACTGGACTCTTATACATCTAAGATATAGAAAACATATTAGAGCCGAGCACGGTGGTGCAGGTAGTGGCTCTTTACGTCATGGTGCCGATGGCGCTGATATTTACGTAGATGTACCTCTTGGAACTGTTGTTAGAGACGCCCAAACTCAAGAAATTGTTTTTGAAATCACAGAAGATAAAGAAGAAAAAACGCTAGTACAAGGCGGCCGGGGTGGGAAAGGGAATGATTTTTTTAAAAGCTCTACCAATAGAACTCCAAGATATGCCCAAAGCGGAGAAGAAGGGATAGAAAACTGGTTTATTTTAGAGCTTAAAATTCTTGCCGATGTAGGCCTTGTTGGCTTTCCTAACGCTGGAAAGTCTACCCTGCTTTCTAAAATATCGGCGGCTAAGCCTAAAATTGCCGATTACCCATTCACAACTTTGGAGCCCAATTTGGGAATTGTAGAGTATAGAGATCATCGCTCTTTTGTTATGGCTGATATACCTGGTATAATAGAAGGGGCACACGAAGGTAGAGGGCTGGGGCTACGTTTTTTACGCCATATAGAGAGGAACTCTATGCTGCTCTTTATGATTCCTGCCGATTCCAAAGATATTACTGCAGAGTATAAGATCTTGCTTAATGAGTTAAAAATGTATAATCCAGAACTTCTAGACAAAGAGAGAGTTCTTGCTATTACTAAAAACGACCTTCTAGACTCCGAACTTGAGTCTATGATAGAAAAAACTTTGCCTAAAAAAATATCCCATCTATTTATCTCTTCGTACACTGGAAAAGGCCTAGACAAACTAAAGGATATGCTTTGGGATAGCCTCAATGAATAAACATAAAATTTGATGGAGTGGCTCCTTAATATAGACTATTCTCTCCTTATATTTCTAAATGGGCTACATACAGCTTTCTTAGATGTTCTTATGCTCATCTTTACAGCTAAGTACCCATGGATTCCTCTCTATATTGCTATAGCTTTCTATATTTTTTATTATTTTGGACACAAACAAAATAACTATAAATATGCTTTTTTGCTTTTTGCCTCGGCTATAGTAATCTTTGCAATTACAGATATGGGGAGCAGTGCAATTAAACATTACTTTATGAGATTACGGCCGGGCCACAACCCACAATTAGAAGGAGTAATCAGGCTTTTAGATGGGAAAGGAGGGATGTATGGATTTATCTCTTCACATGCTTCTAATGTATTTGGTCTTGCAACATTTACCTCTTTGGCTTTCAAAAAAAATGGATATTCTATAGGGATTTTTACATGGGCGTTTTTGGTCTCCTACAGCAGAATTTATGTTGGTAGGCATTTTCCATCCGATGTAATTTGCGGAGCCATGTTTGGTATCATTGTTGCTTGGGTTATATACAGTACTATTCAATCACGAATGGTTGACAATCTTATTTTAAAACAAAAAACCAACACATAACACTCTATGTATTATATAGTAGACCATTCAACCGACCCACAATGGAATCTTGCAGCAGAAGAGTATCTTTTCAAGAAATTTAAACAGCCTGTGTTTAGGCTCTGGAGGAACGAACCTTCTATTATAATAGGTCTTCATCAAAATGCTTTTGCCGAGATCAATATAGATTATGTCAAAAAGAATAAAATTCCTGTTATAAGAAGGCTCTCGGGCGGTGGAGCCGTTTTTCACGACCTTGGAAATGTAAACTTCACATTTATAGATAACAAAATTCCTGGTGAAAACACATCAGATATGTTTGGGAGATTTACTCGTCCTATAATTGAGGCTCTTAAATCTCTTGGGATAGATGCTTCACTAAAAGGGAGAAACGATCTTGTTATTGAAGATAAAAAATTTTCTGGCAATGCTGTTGCTGTTTTCAAAGAACGCATATTGCAACACGGCACTCTTCTCTACTCTGCCTCAATGGCAAATCTTTCTGAAGCGCTTGCAAACCGCCCCGAACATTTCAAAGGTAAATCAGTCAAATCTAACAGAACAAGAGTTACTAACATTAGCGACCATCTCTCTAATAACATGTCTGTAGAAGAGTTTACAACATATCTAGAAAAATTCATAACAGAAAATCTATCTAATAAGTACAAAAAATATAGCTACTCTACCGTAGATCTTGCTGCAATAGCAAAGCTCACCATGGAGAAGTATAGTAAGGAGTCTTGGAATTATGGCTCTTCTCCAAAATATGGTTACTCCAAAACAGAGCGTTTTGATTGGGGTATTCTTGAGTTATATATGGAGGTTAAAAAAGGAGTTATTGAAGAGATTCGTTTTTTTGGAAGTTACTTTTTTATAAAAGAGAGTTCACTACTAGAAAAAGAGTTAAGAGGCTGCTCCAACACAGTAAAGGCCATTAAAGAGGTGGTACAAAAAATAGACCTCTCCGATTATTTTAGCAATATAACCGAAGAGGAGTTCTTATCTATGTTCCCACAATAACATGCGATAACAGTAGCTGTTAAATATTACGTTTTTTCTCTTTAACCTTTACTAATAGATCTTTTAGAACTGAGATACAGTCTACTACTGCATCTTCGAATTTTTGTGCTTTCCGTTCAACTACCAAATCATTTCCTGGAATGAAAACCTTAATCATAACGTTTTTGTTTTCAACATCGGGTAAAAGACTTAAAATCACCTCTATGCTTTGAATCTCTTCATAAAACTTAGGGAGTTTTGCAAGCTTGTTTTCAATGTAGCTAGTCAATTTTACGTCTGCGTCAAACTTGAGTGATTGAATTCTAATGTCCATATTATCCTTCTTTTTTTGCTCTTGGATGAGCGGTTAAAAATACTTTTTTTAGCTGTTCAAAAGAGTTGTGTGTATAAATTTGTGTTGCAGCAAGCGAAGAGTGCCCCAGAACCTCTTTTATGCTGTTAAGATCGGCCCCATTATTAAGCAAATGCGTTGCCAAAGAGTGCCTTAACATATGGGGGCTTTTTTTACCACTAAACCCTTCTACTCCTTTTAGCTCCCTGCCTACAATTTTATTAACAAACGAGAGATACATAGGTTGCCCACTATCTGTTAAAAACATCAGCTTATTTGGGTTTTGTGGATAATACTCACCAAAAAGAGATTTATACTCTGCTAAGTGAACTGAGAGCAAATTTGGGACAGGAACTTCACGTAATTTATCGCCCTTGCCAATTACTCTTATCACTCCCCTACTTTTATCCCAATCATGAATTTTTAAAGAGGCTAACTCTGCTCTTCTTATTCCTGTGC
>JBAYBU010000017.1:0-10127 GCA_041669105.1 Bacteroidales bacterium
AAGATAATTTTTGGGAGATGGGAGAGACAGGCCCATGCGGCCCTTGTAGCGAAATCCATATAGATTTAAGAAGCGACAAAGAGAGAGCACAGGTAGATGGAGCAACGCTGGTAAATAAAGATAATAATCTAGTAATTGAGATTTGGAATCTTGTATTTATGCAGTATAATCGTAAAGCAAATGGGAAACTAGTTGCTCTACCCAATAAACATGTAGATACTGGTATGGGTTTAGAGCGCCTTTGCATGGCAATACAAGGTAAAAAAAGCAATTACGATACCGATGTTTTCTCTGGTATGATAGAGGAAATTTCCTCTATAACTGGTAAAAAATACAGAGAAAGTCCACAAACAGAGATAGCAATGAGGGTTATTGCCGATCATATCCGCGCTATAAGCTTCTCAATTGCCGATGGGCAGCTCCCTTCAAATGTAAAAGCAGGTTACGTAATTAGAAGAATCCTTAGACGAGCAGTACGATATGCCTACACATTTCTAAACTCGGCTGAGCCTCTTTTATTTAAACTAGTCTCAAAGTTAGTAAGCGAGATGGGAGAAGCATTCCCCGAACTGGTTTCCCAACAAAATTTAATAGAAAAAGTAATTAAAGAAGAGGAGGAGTCTTTCCTGAGAACTTTAGATAAGGGAATAAAGCTTCTAGATAATTTAATGGGAAAAAATTTAAACAACCATAAGATTTCTGGAAAAGAGGCGTTCACTCTTTATGATACTTATGGATTCCCGATAGACCTAAGTGAATTAATTGCTAAGGAAAATGGATTCACTATAGACCACATAGGATTTCAAAAAGAGTTGCAAAAACAGAAAGAGAGAAGCAGAAAGGCTACTATTTCGCAAGAGGGAGATTGGGTGGAGATAAAACCCTACAAAGGAGTTGAATTTACTGGGTACGAGAAAACAGAAGATCAAGCTCAAATCGTACGTTACAGGAGTGTTAAAAACAAAGATAAAGTCCTATTCCAGGTTGTTCTTGACAAAAGTCCGTTTTATGCCGAAAGTGGTGGACAGGTTGGAGACACAGGGGTTCTTGTCTCTCCCGAAGGAGATGTTGTTCCTGTAATAAACACAGTAAGAGAGAGTAATCTAACAATTCATATTTGTACAAAATTACCTAAAAACTTAGAAACTGTTTTAACAGCAAGCGTAAACCAAGAGAAGAGGCAAAATATAGCCAACAACCACACTGCAACTCATCTTCTTCACCAAGTCCTTAGAGAAGTTTTAGGGAATCATATAGAGCAAAAAGGATCTTTGGTAGGACCCTCTCATTTTAGATTTGACTTTTCTCATTTTGAAAAAATTTCAGAGAAAAAACTGCGTGAGATAGAGAATTTAGTAAACTCCTACATACGCTCTAATACCTTACAAACGGAGATAAGAGAGGTACCTATTGAAAGAGCCAAAGCGATGGGTGCAATAGCTCTATTTGGAGAAAAATATGACAACAATGTAAGGGTAATAAAATTTGGAGAATCAGTAGAACTCTGTGGAGGCACTCACACCTCGGCAACAGGCAATATAGGCCTATTTAAGATTATTTCTGAAAGCGCAATTGCTGCTGGAGTAAGAAGGATAGAGGCTGCCACCGGAGTTTATGCCGAAAAAATTGTAGAGGACTTAGAGGATATAATGAGAAGCGCAAGGTTACTACTATCTAATAGTCCAAACATGGTTGGAGCAATAGAAAAACTTATTAATGAAAACGAAATCTTCCGTAAAAAAGTAGATGACGCAATGAGAGAACGTGCTATTCAACTTAAAGATAAAGTCTTATCTCAAAAACAAACTATAAATGGTGTAAATATATACCTACTCAAAGGGAACCATCATTCGGAGGTAGTTAAAGATATAGCTTTTTTGCTTAGGAATGAGCTCAAAGAGTCGGTATTTATTGCAGCTTATAGAGAGAACAAAAAACCCTATCTTGCACTTATGTATACAAACGATCTGGTTGCTCATGGCTATGATGCTTCTAAAGACATAAGGGAGGCATCTAAGCTCATTAATGGTGGAGGCGGGGGGCAACCATTCTTTGCAACTGCCGGCGGGAAAAATATAGAAGGCATAGATTATGCAATGGAAAAACTTATAGCACTAGCCTCCAAACAGGCATCAATATAAAAAAAGTACTCTTGAAGAAGTTAGACAAGTTTATAATTACATCATTCCTTGGACCTTTTGTCCTTACTTTTCTTATTGTGGTGTTTGCATTAATGCTGCAGTTTTTATGGCTATATATAGACGAGCTAGTAGGAAAAGGATTGAGTGCACTTGTTATACTTGAGTTTCTTGCATGGGGCTCTGCAACACTCATTCCGCTGGCACTGCCAATCGCAACACTACTTGCATCTATTATGACACTGGGGGGAATGGGAGAAGATAACGAGTTACTTGCAATGAAAGCTGCTGGAATCTCTCTCCAAAGAATTCTTAGCCCCTTAATTATTGTATCAATATTCTTAAGTATAGGAGCTTTTTTTGCATCTAATAATTTAATACCAGTCTCTTATAATAAAATTTACTCTTTAAGAGATGATATAAGCAATACAAAAGAGGAGATACGAATCCCTACAGGTATTTTCTATAATGGTATAGATGGCTACAACATAAGAATAGGGAACAGAAACGAGGAGACAGGTTCTATCTACGATGTTATGGTATACACCCATAAAGAAGAGGGAAAAGGCAACATCAGCCTAACGCTAGCAGACTCAGGGATGATCAAGTTTACTGCCGATAAACAAAATCTTCTTTTTACTTTATTTGATGGATATTCGTATGAAGAAGAGCCCCGTAATTTTGGCGTTAGCGATACCTTATTTACTTTTCAGCGTATAGGATTCAAAAAACAAGAGATGATAATTTCGCTCTCTAATTATGCTTTTCAAAGAAGCGATGAGGGGCGATTTAGCGACCAAGTTATGGCCCAAAACTTAAGCCAGCTCAAAAATGCCAGAGACTCTTTAGACTCGTCATATAACAAAGTAAAAGCATATCAATACCGCAACTTGGTTAGTGGGGGCGGGTTGTCTTATAGCAGAGAGTTAGATACAGCCTCTGCCAAAAACTACACAAGCGTTATTAAGTACGACTCTCTTTTTCAATGGAAGTCACTTAAAGAGCAAAGTAAAAACCTAAAAATGGTTCAAGGCCAGTTAGAAAGTGCAATAAATTTACTAGATAATTTTCAAATTGAAGAGTATCAATATGTTTACCCTCTAAGAAAAATTAAAATTGAGACCTTCCGTAAATTTACTCTCTCTATAGCCTGTTTAATTTTTTTCTTTATAGGGGCTCCATTAGGAGCTATTATAAGGAAAGGGGGGCTTGGCACCCCTGTAATAGTCTCTATGCTATTTTTTGTAGTCTATTGGGTTGTAGATATAAGTGGTAAGAAACTTGCTACCGATGGCGTAATTACTCCTGCAATGGGCACTTTAATCTCATCTATGGTACTATTCCCAATAGGAGTCTATCTTACCTGGAAATCTACTAGAGACTCTTCTCTTTTTAACGCCGACGCCTATATTATGTTTTTCGATAAAATTAACAACCGCATAAATAGATATAAGAGTGAACGAGAACAGTAATATAATCTCTAAAAAACAAGAGTGCAAAATTGTCTACATGGGAACTCCCCAATTTGCAGTTGCACCCCTAAAGTTACTATTAGAAGAGGGATTTAATATTTGTGCAGTTATTACAGCCCCCGATAGACCAGTAGGCCGAGGTCAAAAAATAGCTCAAAGTGATGTTAAAAAATTTGCTGCAGAACATGGGATCAACGTACTCCAACCAATCTCTCTTAAAGATCCCGAATTTATTGCAAGGCTTAAAGCTATCAACGCCCATCTTTTCATTGTTGTTGCATTCCGTATGTTACCACAGGCAGTATGGTCGTTGCCCAAGCTTGGCACCTTTAACTTACATGCATCGCTCTTACCTATGTACAGAGGAGCAGCTCCTATTAACTGGGCTATAATAAACGGAGAAAGCAAAAGCGGAGTTACAACATTTTTTATAGATGATAAAATAGACACTGGTAAAATTTTATTTAGGGAAGAGTGCAAAATAGAGGAGAGTGACAATGCTGGAGACTTACATGATAAACTTATGGAAATGGGTGCAAAACTCGTTGTTAAAACAGCAGAAGCTCTTATAATAGGAGTTGCTAGTGCAGTAGAACAACAAAACGGCGCTCAATTAAAAATCGCACCAAAATTAAGTAAGGAGAGTGGAGCTATAAACTGGGCACTCCCTTGTACAGAAATATTAAATTTAATACGGGGCTTAAGCCCCTACCCCACAGCATACACAGTGCTTAAAAATGACCAAAAATCTATACCTGTAAAAATCTTTGAGGCAGTAGCGTGCAAATCACCCTCTTCACTAACTATAGGAGAGATTGAAACAGACAATAAAAATTATCTAAGAGTAGGGTGTAAAAAAGGCTCCTTAAAGATAAAATCGCTCCAGGCAGCAGGTAAGAAAAGGCTAACAATAAAAGAGTTTCTTGCAGGTCTAAGAGATGCACAGAGCTATCATTTTAGCTCTAAACCAAAGAATAATGAATAAAGAGATGATTAACAACTCTGCCTCTACAGTAATTCTGGCAAATGGTGAGTTTCCTTCGCATGAAGTTCCATTAACAATACTCAAAGATGCTCGCAATATAATTTGTTGTGACGGTGCTGCAGCTAAATTAATTAAAGCTGGTATGAAGCCAACTGCAATAGTTGGAGATATGGACTCTCTCTCTCCTAAAATTCAACAGGAATATAGAGAGATTATATTTAAATCGGAGTGCCAAGAGAGCAATGATTTAACAAAAGCCTTTAATTATGCTCTCGCGCTTAAATCAAATAAAATAACCATTTTAGGAGCAACTGGTATGAGAGATGATCACTCCATTGCAAACGTATCGCTACTAGCTAACTATGCTATACAAACGGATACTCCGGTAGAGATGTTTACAAATTACGGTCTATTTAAAGTTATTTTTAAAGGAGGTAAATTCCACTCTAACCCAGGACAACAGATCTCATTCTTCTCCTTAGACAGCAACATAAAGATAGAGTCCAAAGGGTTAAAATACCCTTTAGACGATGTTAAATTTGATAGCTGGTGGAAAGCTACCCTAAATGAATGCGAAGACAGCTGTTACCATTTAAAACTCTCTTTACCTGGCCCAGTAATAGTATTTTTAGTCTATTAGAAAATATTATAGCAAAAGGCCGAGGAGTGTTCAACCATAAAAAAGAGGCTGCCCACTTTTTAGACAGCCTCTTTTTATTAATGCTTTGCAGAACAACTTATTTGACAATCTCTTCAAGTTCTGCTCCAGGTTTAAATTTTACCACCTTTTTAGCTGCAATTTGAATTTTTTCACCCGTACGCGGGTTGCGTCCAATACGTGCATTCCTTTCCATTACAGAGAAAGATCCGAAACCTACAAGTGTAAGTCTGTCGCCATTTTTAAGAGTTTCGCCCGCTACATTGATAAATGCATCTAGAGCCTTTTTTGAATCAACTTTAGTCAAATTTGACTGGGCTGCAATTGCTGATATTAATTCTGCTTTATTCATAATTTATTAGTTAGGATGTTGAGTTTTTTCTATTCGATACAAATATATAGTTATTAACTTAATAAACAAACCTAAATTTACTTTAATTATGGTATGTAAATTACTATTCGTAGGCTAATATACCTTTACTGCTCTTAACATTACGAATCATTCATAAAAAAATACCTTTTTTTGCTAAGTGTTTATAACCAAAGAAAAATCCTCAAGCAGTTAGAACTACAACTTAGAGAGTTTTTCCTCTAATTGCTCAATTTTGTTTAAGAGCTCCTTATAGTCTTTACTACCCCTAAATAGTGGCCTATGCCTACGCATTTGATTTAAAGAGTCTACCATTTTAATTTTATTGTCACATAGAGTATCTATTGCAAACTCTCTAAATCTCTCCCAAACATACTTTAAAGCTTGTGCACTTGGATGCACCATATCTGATGCATAAAAACGATAGTCTCTAAGCTCATCCATGAATAACTCATAAGCTGGAAAATAGCTCACATTAGGGAGTGAGTTAACAAGCAAATCGGCTGCAAGGAGCAATTTTGATTTGCTTAACTGATTCCCGTGGGCACCATCTTTTAGATGCCTTACTGGGCTAACAGTAAGTATCCATTGTTTATCTTTATACTTCTCAATAAATCTATAGAGTAGTTCTGCCGATTCTTCACTCGAAAGAGATACTCTTTCAAAATTAGATGCAGCAAGTTTATGACAGTTAGAAACTACTTGTCTGCTCGCTTTCTCTTTAAATATCCAAGAAGTTCCTAGAGTTATAACCACTTGATTACAGCTATGAAAATGTTTTGCTGAACTTTTAAGAATCTCATTATTAGATTTAAGAAACTCTCCTTTAGACTCCCAAGCAAACTCACTCCCGTGATAAAAACTTTTAAACATATCGCCCACTTTTAATATATCCTTCTCAACAAAGAGAGTGCAGCTATCCAATCTTTCTAGTGACAGAGCAACCGAAGCGGGATTAAACATAACTCCAAAAGGATTTACTAAAACATCAAAGCGTAAATCTCTCATTTGTGCACCTATCTCACTTGCAAAACAAGAACCCATAAAGAAAATTTTGTCACTATATAAAATTTTCTTTTTAAGAGGAGCTATTTCAACTTTTGTTTGCCATCTCATGCTCTACATTCTTTTTAATTTTTTCTAATCCTGTCCTAAAAAGAGAGCTCTGTTTAAACTCCTCTTTAAATCTCTCTTGATCTAACTCAAGCCAATAAGAGGCATCTACATCTAATAGGGAACACCCTGTTTTTAATATAAGTGGAGAAAAATCTACCCACCCCCCTACCTTCCCTCTCTTGGCCCAAGGGCATGCATCCATACAGATATCACAGCCAAATATCATTCCAGCTCTATTGTCACTTTTATCCAAAATATCATACTCTTCCTTTGACTCTATTGTTTTGTAAGAGATACATTTACGAGCATCTAATTTAAATGGAGCAACTAGTGCTCCAGTAGGGCATGCATCTAAGCACCTTGTACAAGAGCCACATAAATTTTGAATTTGAGCAGGATTAGATCTATAATCCATCTCTATATTAGTAAAAATCACACCAATGAAAGTATGAAGTCCGTGCTCTTTACTAATTAAAAAATTGTTTTTGCCTATAAATCCTAAACCTGCCTTTAGAGCCATGCTCCGCTCAAAAATTGGAGCTGAATCTGTAAAAACTCGGTACTTTGCATTGCTGTCATACTCCTTAAGTATGCCTGCCAATAACTCAAGACGCCCTTTAATTACATAGTGATAATCTTTACCATAGGCATAAGAGGCAATACCAAGTTTTTTATTACTCTGTTTTATAGCAGGTTTATAGGGAGCTAAAACAACTATAATGCTTTTTGCATTTGGCAAAAGTAGTTCTGGATTTCTCCTTATCTCTCTATTCCTGCTCATATACCTCATAGTCCCATGAAAAGAGTTGTCTAAATAGAAATCTAAATACTCACTCTCCTTTTCCATTAAAGTAATTGGGATTGTTCCTAAATCAATAAATCCCAACTCCTTTGCAACTCTTAATAAAGAGATATGTAACTTTTTTATAGTCATTAGGTAAAATTAATCAAATATATATCAATAATAGCTACTTATTTAGTAGTTTTGCGAGAGATTTTACTAAAAAACAATTATAAAAAAAATTAGATGAATATTTTAGTAGTAGGAGCAGGAGGGCAAATAGGTGCAGAGTTAATACCTCATTTGCAATCGTTATTTGGCCAAGATAATATAATAGCCACTTCCCGCACAGAAAAAAATGTAAAGAGACTAAAAGAGAGATCTAGAGCAGTGGCTTTGGATGCACTGGATATAAAATCCTACAAAGAGATTGTTTCTAAACATAAAATTAATAGAATCTATAACTTAGCAGCAGTGCTCTCTGCTGTAGGTGAAGCAGAACCACAGGTTGCATGGCAAATAAATATGGGAGCCCTGGTTAATACACTAGAACTTGCTAGAGAGTATAACTGCTCAGTTTTTACTCCAAGTTCAATAGGAGTTTTTGGACACTCTTCACCCAAAGACAACACACCTCAAGATACAGTAATGAGACCAAATACAATTTATGGTGTTTGCAAAGTTTCTGGAGAGCTACTAAGCGACTACTATTTCTCACGTTTTGGAGTAGATACCAGAAGTGTAAGATTGCCAGGTATAATATCTAACGGCTACCCACCTGGAGGTGGAACTACAGACTATGCAGTAGAGGTTTTCTATGAAATAATCAAAACACAAAAATTTACCTGTCCAATCCCGGCCGATACCTATATGGATATGCTCTATATGCCAGATGCCCTCAAAGCTTGTACAGATCTTATGGATTACGATCCAGCTAAATTGATCCATCGCAATAGCTTTAATGTAACTGCAATGAGCTTCTCTCCTACCCAATTGTTTGCAGAAATTAAGAAACATGTACCAAATGCAGAGTTCAACTTCGATCCCGATCCTGTTAGAACAGAAATCTCTGCCTCTTGGCCCAACTCTATGGATGACACATGCGCTAGAGAAGAGTGGGGTTGGAATCCTTCTTGGGATTTAGAGTCTATGACAAAAGATATGTTAGAGAAAATATCGGCAAAGTTATCTTAATCTATTTAGGAGCTATCCTGTAAAGGAAAGCAGCAATTAGCGCATAAAGCATATTGGGCACCCAAATGGCAATCCATGGCGGCAAAACCGCTGCATGAACAAACATTTGACTAAAGCGCAAAAATAAGATATAGGAAAAGCTAAGCATAAGGCCAATTCCTATATTCATACCTATACCACCTTTTCGTTTCCTCGCACTCAAAGAGACCCCCATAAGAGTGAGTATAAATGCCGAGAATGGGAGGGCAAACCGAGTATGTTTTTCTATTTGCGAATAGATAACTCGTTTGTCGCCTCTCATTTTTTGAACTTCAATTAAGTTGTTAAGCTCAGAATAATTATATGACTCAACAATATTATCTCGTTGATTTAAATCTCGCGCAGTAAGATTTATTACTGTATCTAAATTTTTACCTCTAGTTATCTCTAACCCTTTATCTCTGTTTTCTCTAATAAAGTAATTATAGAGCCGCCAACCCTGGAAGGTAGTGTCCCAAACAGCAGTTTCGGCGCTTAACTTAGAGGTTATAGTATGCCCCTCTATAGATTCTAAAGTAAACCTAGAGGCAATATTACTCCAGCTGTTAAATGACTCCATATATACATATGTCCCCGGAGAGAGCTGCAAATGAATATTTCTATTGGTGTTTATATACTTGTCTTTTATATACTTATCAGTAAAGTCCAACCTCACTTTATTAGCGGGAGGAATTATAAATAGGTTTAAAAAAAGGCTAAACGATGCTATTACAAGGGCCGATAAAAAATAGGGATATAATAATCTTTTAAAACTTACACCTCCTGCAAGCATAGCAATAATTTCGCTGTGAGAGGCGAGTTTTGATGTAAAAAATATAACTGCTATAAATACAAAAAGCGGATTAAACATGTTCATAAAATAGGGAACAAAATTGGCATAGTATTGCACTATAATTGCTTCTAATGTAGCTCCTTTTTCTACAAAATTGTCAATCTTTTCACTTACGTCAAATATAATTACAATCCCAATAAAAATTAATATCGCAAAAAAATAAGTTCCTATAAACTTCTTTATTATATACTTATCTAAAATGCTAATTTTAAAGTTCATCTCTAAATTTTATTTTCCAGATCTTTAACATAACTATTTTTCCAACTATTGAAATCACCTGCTTTTATGTGATCTCTTGCATCTTTTACCAATTTAAGATAAAAAGCTAGATTGTGTTCACTGGCAATTTGAGCACCTAAAATTTCTCCCGCTATAAACAGATGTCTAAGATATGCTTTTGAGTATGATATATCTACAAATGAAGTGCCATCTATATCTATAGGAGAGAAATCGGCAGCCCATTTTTTGTTCCTTATGTTTATAGTTCCTTTAGAGGTGAAAAGCATTCCATTACGAGCGTTTCTGGTAGGCATTACGCAATC
>JBAYBU010000018.1:0-9815 GCA_041669105.1 Bacteroidales bacterium
CCTATAAACATAATCCACCAAGGTGAATTGGGTGGTAGGTTAAGTGCAAGCAACAGCCCTGTAAGAGCCGCCGAGTAATCATTTACATAGACCTTGGCCTTAATTATATATTTTTGTATTACATATTCTACGAGAACGCAAGCAATTACACCTACAAAGGCCAATTTTATTGCCGAAAAACCAAAGAAATAAATAGAGACTAATAGAGATGGAATCAATGCAATAATTACATCTCTCATGAGCCCTCTTGTATTCTCTTTACCGTGTAAATGTGGTGCAGGTGATACTAATAATTTTTTCATATTCAAGATAACTATTACTTTTTTGGTCTACTTCTGATTGTTTTAATAACCTGTGCCTTAGACAATCTTATAGTGTCCAATAATGGAATATTTGCAGGGCAGCTATACATACAGCTGCCACACTCAATACAATCTTGCACCATATTTTTTTCTAAATCTTCTATACGGCCTGCGCGAGACAGTCTATTTAACAAATATGGCTCTAGCCCCATAGGACAGGAATCCACACATTTAGCACAACGGATACAGTTGCTCTCCTCCCCTCGTTTTGTCTCTTGGTCGGTAAGTAAAAGAAAAGCAGAAGTGCTTTTTACCGATGCTGCCTCCATTCTAGAGACAGCTTTACCCATCATTGGGCCACCGCTTATTAACTTAACAGCATCTTTAGGGAAGCCACCAATTGCATACATCACTCTCTCTAGATTAGTTCCCACTCTTAGGCGAAAATTTCTTTGTTCGGTCATGCACTTACCAGTAACCGTAACAATACCTTCAAAAAGAGGTTTGTTCTTTTGAATTGCTTCATATACAGCCAATGCAGTTCCAACATTTTGAACTACTACTCCAGTATCTATAGGTAAAGCCATAGATGGAACCTCTCTTTTAAGGATTGCATCTATAAGTTGTTTCTCTCCCCCTTGTGGATATCTCTTTTTTAAAGGAACTACTGTTATTTGGGGGTATGCTGCCGAGGTTATCTCTTTCATTATCTTGATAGCTTGAGGTTTATTCTCCTCTATCCCTAAAAAAGCAGACTCTACTCCAAGAGCCATCATCATAATTTTTGCTCCTATCAAAATCTGCTCGGGAGTCTCTATCATTATCCTAAAGTCCGATGTTAAATAGGGCTCACATTCCGAGCCATTTATAAGCAAATATTCTGCCTTTTTATTGGGTGGTGGGGTAAGCTTTATATGAGTTGGAAATGCAGCCCCTCCAAGGCCTACAATCCCATGCTCGGCGATTTTTTCTATTATCTCTTTTGGAGTTAATTTTATCTCACGAACAATATCAGGAGTCCTATCTATTGTCTCTTCCCACTCATCACCCTCTACCTTGATAACAATGTGTTTAACTAAATTGCCAAAAATGTCGGGCAACATCTCTATAGATGTAACGGTTCCCGAAACCGATGAATGAATATTGGCCGATATAAACCCAGAGGCCTTAGCTAGTAGCTGGCCTGTTTTAACTTTATCCCCTTTGGTTACAACAGGTTCTGCAGGAGCACCTAAATGCTGCGATACAGATATATATGCCATATCCATAATGGGAAAGTCTTCTATAGCTGCGTTTACAGATATTTTGTGGTCATGAGGATGTATACCGCCAATAGAAAATGTTTTGCTCATATTATAATGTGATATTACTGTTCAACTTTTTCACTCTCTAATTTTCTTGGAACTCTTACAGGAAAATTAACTTCCCAAATTGCATGAGTAGGACACTCAGTAACGCACTTGCGACATAATTTGCATTTATTATAATCTATATAAGCAAGATTATCTGTAATTGTAATTGCATCAAACGGACAGGCTTTTACGCACTTGAAGCATCCAATGCAGGCAACACCACAAGATCTCTTAGCTACGCCTCCTTTATCTTTGTTCACACAAGAGACAAAGATTCTCCTACTTTTAGGACCCATATTCCTTAATTCAATTATAGATTTGGGGCAAGCCTTTACACAAGCACCACAAGCAGTACACTTTTCTTCATCTACCTCTGGCAGTCCCGTTCTAGGGTCCATCTTTATAGCATCAAAGTTACAAACCGTAACGCAGTCTCCCTGCCCCAAGCAGCCATAACTACAGCCTGTATCACCCGCATACAAACCAGCCATTACGGCACAAGAACTATAACCATCGTCATGATTCACTTTTTCTCTTACGTCGCAATTACCGTTGCATCTTACTACTGCTACTTGTTTAGCTTTTTCGGCGACTGTCATTCCTAAAACAGCAGCAACATTTTTCATAGTATCATTCCCCCCTACGGGACAAAAGAGAGGTTCTAAATCCTGAGCCCTAACACAAGCCTCTGCAAAAGCTCGGCACCCTGCAAAACCGCAACCGCCACAATTTGCTCCAGGCAATACCTCTTCTACATTATCAATCCTAGGGTCTTCCTGAACCCTAAACTTTTGCGCTACTAAATAAAGAATCCAGGCCAATATTAGACCTAGAAATGTTAAACTTAAAATTGTAAAAATTATTGTATTTGTCATTATTTGTCAAAGTTTTTCAACAACAAAAATAAATTCTTTTTTTAGTCTATCTCGTAACAACCAAATAACAAGATAGTAAAGAGATATAGCTCCAATTATAGAGAGACCAATAATAGGCTCCGATAATCCAATAGCGTGCAAAGATAGTAATAAAACCATGAGAATAATAAGAGGAATTAGGTAAGAAAACCATAAAGCCTTATAACCCAGAGACTTTTTTAACTTAACATTTACAGCTTCTCCTATACTAAAAAAATCTTTACCCATATTTTCTACCTCAATTATTTTTGTTTTTGCATCGCCAAGGATGCAAACCCCTTTTGCATGACAAGAAGCACATGCCGATTTATTAAGTATTTCAACCGAAATATAGGTGGGATTAACTTCTATGACTACCCCTTGATGATCAATATAGTCTACTTCTTTCATCTCTATTTAATCTTACTCGTTAATGGGAATTTAAGGTTTTCAAAATTATTAATTCTGCCTATCACTCGCCCAACCTTAATAGGAGTTTCAAAATAAAGTGGAATTTTATTTTTATCGTCGGAGACCCACAATACTAGCTCCTGATCTCCAGAGAAAACCTCTCCCGAAACAACTCTGGCTGCAAATTTAAGAGTATTGAAATATCCCTTCCCAGGAACTCTTATAGTCTCTTTTCCTTCAAATCTATAATAAAGATCAAACACCTCATTATCAATAGCAAATGATATCGGTTGATTAACACCAATAGGCGTTTGAGAAAAATCAAAATTCCTTACAAAATAGAAAAGAGAGACAATATCAAATGTATGTTTTTTGGCTTTTAAAAGAGTATCTATAACAGGGTCACTCTTTCTCTGAACATTAGCTTGAATCGAATAATCTTTATTAAAATAATAAGTGTTCTTCATTCGGTACCTTCCCTCGGCGATTTCTCTATGGAAATAATAGGGTCTACCATTAATAGTGTTGAATTTTGATTCAAAGAAATCTCTTATTTTAAAAAAAAGATCGTAAAACTTATAAGTTCTCCCTGTCACTATTGAGTGAAAATGATCGCCATAAAGAGTGTCTTTTTGCCTTATAAGTGTAGCTTTTGCTTCGCCAACGTCGGACTTTATCATCCCCCACTCATAGTATATTTTATAGATTAAGCACTCGCCATCTTTATATGCACGCTCTTTTTCTGGTATATCATTCACAGGAATGTGAAGTGACTCTTGTTTTTGCTTCTGCAGTGCTCCAGTAATATTTAAAGAGAGCAAAACAAACATAAAGGCAAATAGTAATTTCATACCTTAAAATTCGGATTCAAATTCAGAATTAGAACGAAATTCTTCATGATTCATTTTTGAAGGATAAGTCTCTACAGCTCCTCCAAAAGGGTTAATAGAGACATCAGCCTCATTTATGTCTTCAAATTTAACTTCGGCGCTTCTAAAGCGCAATTTCACATCACGCACAGCACCGTTTCTATGTTTAGCAATAATAATATCTGTCATACCTGTCAATGCAGGGTTTTCATCTCCAGTACCGTAATAATCTTGCCTATGTATAAAGAGAACAAGATCGGCATCTTGCTCAATTGCTCCAGACTCCCTAAGGTCGCTAAGTTGAGGTCTTTTTGTACCTCCTCTTGTCTCTACAGCACGGCTCAGCTGAGAGAGTGCTATTACAGGTATATTAAGCTCTTTGGCGATAGCTTTAAGTGAACGGGATATTGCAGATACCTCTTGCTCCCTCACTCCTCTTAATTCTGGTGGACCAGTCATTAATTGAAGGTAGTCTACAATAATCATTTTCACTCCATGAATGGATACAAGCTTTCTGGCCTTAGAGCGCAATTCATTAATTGAAAGAGAAGGAGTATCGTCTATATACAATGGAGCTTTTACCAGATCTTTTAGTCTAGTATGGAGTTGCTCCCACTCATAATCTTTTAGTTTATCTCCCCCTTTAATTTGGCGTGCATCCAATCCTGTTTCACTTATCATTAAACGCTTCACAAGCTGCACGCTTGACATCTCTAAAGAGAAAAAAGCAACTGGAATATTCTCCACTGCCATATTGCGTGCCATTGTAAGAACAAATGCAGTTTTACCCATAGAGGGGCGCGCTGCTACAATAGTAAGTTCAGAAGGTTGCCATCCCAATGTAACATTATCAAGAGCGGTGTAATAAGATGGAAGCCCACTTAAGCCATCTTCTCTGAGTTGATTTTGCTCTAAGTCATTTATCGCCTCATTTATCACATACTGAATAATCTGTGAATCTTTACGCATGTTTCTATCTGCCAGGGTAAAGATTTTTTGCTGTGTTGTATCTAACAATTCATCTACAGAAACAGCATCGTCAAATGCCTCCTTTTGGACCCCATAGGATATTGAAATTAGCTCTCTTTGAATATATTTTTGAAGAAGAAGTTTAGCATGATAATCTATATGAGCAGCAGCTCCTATCTTCATACTTAACTGGCTCAAAAAGGAGACTCCTCCAACAATTTCTAAATCTCCAGTGCTTTTTAACTCTTCGGATACAGTAAAAAGATCTACTGGAGCATGCTTTGAAGCCAAAGTTGATATAGCAGTAAAGATTTTTCTATTGGACTCTTTATAAAAACATTCGGGACTTATAATGTCTAACACATCGGTAACAGCAGAGGGCTCCAACATTAGCGCTCCCAAAACTGCTTCTTCTATATCCAACGCCTGAGGTGGTTTTTTACCCATCTCTAACCCAAGTGATTCAAAATTTGTTACATTTTTAGGTTTCCCTCTCCCCGTAGTTTTTGCCATATCAATGCTATTTCTTTATTCCATTTAATGCTAGGATTATCGCCTTAATAGCCCCATCGATCTCATCTACTCTGCCTCTGCTTCTGCTTCAAAATCGGCATTTACTAGTATCCTTCCGCAATATTCACATACAATAATTTTTTTGCTAGAAGCAATATCTAACTGCCTTTGAGGTGGTATTTTGTTAAAACAACCCGAACAAGCATCTCTGCTAACGGTTACCACAGCAAGCCCATTTCTGGCATTTGCTCTAACCTTTTCGTAAGCTGCCAAAAGCCGAACGTCAATTTGACTTTGAAGTTCATCGGAATATTTATTTAACTCTTTCTCTTCTTTGGCAGTCTGTGCTACTATATTCTCTAACTCTTTCATCTTGTTCTCAAGATCTAACTTCCTCTCGTCAAGAGCTTTTACTGTATCGGCATATACAAGTTTTCTCTCTGCAAGTACAACAGCACTCTCTTTTATTCTTTTCTCGGAAAGTTGCGCCTCCAAACCTTGGAACTCAATCTCCTTTGAAAGTGAATCGTATTCTCTGTTATTTTTTACATTGCCTTGCTGTGCACTATATTTTTCTACAAGATCTTTAGAAGTATCAAGATCTATTTTTTTTTGAGATATTGTTTTTTCTATCTCTTTAATCTCTGCTTGCAATTTTTCTGTTCTGGTAGTAAGTCCCAGAATATCATCTTCCAGATCCTGTACCTCAAGAGGTAGTTCGCCTCTAAGCAAGTGAATCTGATCTATTTGAGAATCGGTTTGCTGAAGTTTATAGAGTAAGTAAAGTTTAGACTCCATGGAGAGATCTCCCTCCGACGAACTTTTCTGTAATGATATAAAAGTACCACCGTCTAACGGGGTCTCTATAGGTTCTTTTGTTTTGGCTGCACACATAATCTATTAATGATAATATATTGGATTATTATTTATTTTACTTTTGCGAACTACAAAGTTAGGTATTTTTTTCAAAATAATATTCATCATTAAATCAAGTACCTCTATTTCACTCTCGTAGTGGCCAATATCCATAATCATAAAATTTTTTTCACAGAAAAAATTATGATATGAAATATCACCCGAAATATAAACTTGAGCTCCAGAGTCAATTGCACTAGAAATTAATGACGAACCACTGCCCCCACATAGAGCAACTCTTTTGATCTCTTTAGTAATTATAGCAGAACTTCTAACACATTTTAAAGAGAATTTTTCTTTAATCATCTTTATAAAAGCTTGAGCATTTAATGGTGCTTTAAGATTACCAACTATGCCTAAGCCTATCTCTTCTTCTGTATCACTCTCAAGAATTTTTTGATTTAATAGACCAATTCTGTCTGCCATAAGCCCGCTTACTCCTCTAGGGACTTTATCTATATTAGTATGCATAGAGTAAGCCAAAATATCAGTTTTTATCAATTTTGTAATAATGCGCTCTACATATGTCTCAGTTCCTATTTTTCTTACTCCCTTAAAGATTAAAGGGTGATGTGTAATTATCATATCGGCTCCAAATTCTATGGCCTCTTCTACCAAAGCTTCGGTAAAATCTAACCCTAAAAGGATTTTGTTAACCTCCATTGAAACATCACCTACCATTAATCCCGAGTTATCCCAGCTCTCCTGAATATTAGAAGGAGCAAATTCCTCAAAAAGAGCAATTATATCTTTTGCTTTCATCTGTTTTTTGTTATAAAGAATCCGATACCGACGCTAAGTGTTCTTTTATGCCTGTAAGCATATTAATGACATCCACACGCCTATCTACGCCACTTTTGTTGTCCTTAAGCCTTTTTGCCGCTCCATCCAGAGTCATCCCTATCTCTTTAACTAGGTAGTGAATAATTTTAAAGTTAGATAGATCTTGAGCAGTAAAAAGCCTGTTTCCCTTTTTATTACGAGCAGGTTTAATGTGCTCGGGAAACGTTTGCGACCAAAATCTTACTAACGACCTATTTTCGCCTAAAATTTCTGCTACCTCTCCTATTGTATAGAAAAGCTTTTCTACTTTAAACTCTTTATATGCCATAACAGTAAAGTTTAAAATTAATACTGAATAAACCTATTAAACGAGCGACTGTCCACTATTGAGTGCCGGCAACAATACCTCTATGTAATTACTGGGAGTGAGATTAGCAAAAAGGTAATTAACAGGGTCTACAATTTTCCCACTCAAGCTCACCTCATAATGCAAATGTGGTGCAAAAGAGAGGCCACTATTACCAACTCTTGCAATTACATTTCCTCTAGAGACTTTTTGTCCATTTCTTACCAATATCTCTCCCAAATGTGCATAATATGTTTGATATCCACCTTTGTGATCTACCCTTATTTGATTTCCTCTACCTCTATCAGAACGTGTCACCTCTGTTACTACCCCTTGGGCGGTGGCAAGCACCTCTGTACCCAAACCAGCAAGGAAATCTACACCTGTGTGTTCATACTTAGTTTTATAAAATGGATGTATCTTTTGGCCAACACCTGCACCCGTTTGTGATGCGCTCATTCCTTTAATAGGGAGTATCGCAGGTATAAAGGCTAAATCATCGTTATCTTCTAGTGCTAAGTAGATCTTTTCAATTCTTTTCATCTGCTCTTTAGCAAGAAAGCTGGTAAAATTAATCTTATCTGAAGTGTAGTTTACCAATATCGCATCAGAAGAAGTATCTAATTGCATATATAAATTAGGATTATATCCATTCATTAAATCGGGAGGTCTAGATTTAAAAATATTCATATAGATCTCCCTATCTTTTTGCTTAAGATCTAAAATTACATTGTCTAGGAGATCTAGTCTTTCTAGTGAACGTTTGTACTCTGCACTAAGTATCTCATTTTCTCTTTGAATTCTCTCTTCTTCTTTGGTGTTCAAGAATAAGGCAAAGATTATATAATAGAATATAGCTAATAGCACACTCACTATAAGGTACTTAAATAGAGTTTTAAACTTATCTAACAGTCCCAATTTGTCCTCTACAAACTTGAGCTGCTCTCTATTAAATTTATATTTACTCATTGCTAACCTGCAGAATTAATAAGGGCAAGAAAGCCCTCTTCATCTACATCTCTATTGTAATAGTTTAGTGGATTTACAGGCCTATTCTTATAAATAACCTCGTAATGTACATGAGGCCCTTTAGAACGTCCTGTGCTTCCCATAAGACCTATCTGCTCTCCTCTTCTTACAACACGGCCTATTGTTACAGTTGCATTTTTAAGATGAGCATATCTTGTTTTATAACCAAATCCATGATCTATCATAACAAAATTTCCATATCCAAAGAAATCATGCCCTACCTGAATAACTTTTCCATTACCTGTAGCATAAACTGTCTCTCCTGTAGGGCCAGAGATATCTACGCCTGAGTGCATTCTATAATCGCCGTGAAACGGATCTCTACGATAGCCAAAGTTGCTAGAAAAACGAATTTTACTGCTAGCAATATTTACTGGAGGGATTGCGGGTACACACAAAGACATTTCGTCTGCATTGTGAGCTAATTGCAAAAGATCATCAAAAGAGCGAGTTTGTACATAGGCTTTTTTATAGAGTAAATCTATATTAAAAGCAATCTTGCTCAAAATACCCGATTTCTCAAAATTCTCTAAATATGAATATCGTTCTGTACCACCAAAGCCTACATTTCTAATATCTTGAGGGATCTCTTCCATACCAAAAACTGGGCGATAAACATAGTTATCCCTCATTTCCAGAGAGTAAAGAGATTTAGTAACTCCCTCGAATCTCTTATTGATAAGTTCTAAGCGACTTGCAAGCTCTTCATTCTCTCTTTTTAAAGATAAAAGCTTTGGAGTCTCTAAGTTAAAATATTCTGTATAAATAAAATAGTAGCCTAGAGAGATAACAACACTAATTAAAAAAAAGAAGAAACCCTTTGATAACCTAGCTCTTGCCGGGATTTTATAAATCTCGTAAGCTAAGGTTTCATGGTTAAATTTGTATCTTTTAGATTTAGACATTTTAAATATAGGCTCTTTATTCTATGCAAATTTATATAATTTTAAATAAAAACCTATTTTTGTGCATATTTTATTATTAAATCTTATCTAACTTCTATACTAATTATGAGATCAAAAGATATAAGGGATAAATTTTTACGCTATTTCCAAGACAAGGGACACACAATAGTCCCTTCTTCTCCTATTGTAGTTAAAGATGATCCTTCCTTGATGTTTGTAAATGCAGGTATGAATCAGTTTAAAGATTGGTTTTTAGGAAACTCTCAACCTAAATATGATAGGGTAGCCGATTCTCAAAAATGTCTTAGGGTTAGTGGGAAACATAACGATCTAGAAGAGGTGGGCCACGACACATACCACCATACTATGTTTGAGATGCTTGGGAACTGGAGTTTTGGAGACTACTTTAAACAAGAAGCAATTGAGTGGGCGTGGGAACTACTTACCAAAGTTTATAAGCTAGATAGCGAAAGGCTCTATGCCTCTGTTTTTGAAGGCAGTAAGGAGGACGAATTGGAGGCTGATAGA
>JBAYBU010000019.1:0-9805 GCA_041669105.1 Bacteroidales bacterium
CATTAAGGAGACTAGAAATATTTTCACTCTCAAACAAAAACCTAAGTTCGCTCCCCAGTTGGCCATTTGCACCTGTTATAAGAATACTAGAAACTACAGACATATCTTAATGGTTTGTATTATTATTAATTACCTAACTAACACCATTTCTGCTGTTAATAAAGTTTATCGTTATAGTCAAAGAGTTTTGCATTCATGAGCAAAGGGTGCTTTTTATCCCGTTCGCTCAACACAACATCTGCCTCGGGAATTCTCCAATCTATATTTATAGAAGGATCATCCCATCTAATAGAGCCCTCATGTTGGGGCGAATAATAACTATCGCATTTATACTGGAATATAGACTCTTCACTCAATACTACAAAGCCGTGGGCAAACCCTCTAGGAATAAACATCATCAACTTATTAGATTCGGTAAGCTCTGCAGAGACATATTTCGCAAATGTAGGTGATCCTTTTCTTATATCTACAGCAATATCCAACACCCTGCCACTAAGGACTCTCACAAGTTTACTCTGTGCAAATGGAGGCAGTTGATAATGTAACCCTCGTAAAATTCCATAATCCGATTTGGACTCGTTGTCTTGGACAAAAGCAGTACTAAACACCTTCTCTTCAAATACTTTTACAGAGAAAGATTCCATAAAGTAACCTCGTGTGTCATAAAATACATTTGGCTCTATGATAAGTACTTCTGGTATAGATGTTTGGATTACATTCATTTTATTAAATCTAATAAATATTGGCCATATTGATTTTTAGCCATTGGTTTGGCTATCTCTGCAATTTTTTTAGAGTCTATCCAATCCATGTTATAGGCAATCTCTTCTAGGCAGGCAATTTTGAGCCCCTGCCTTTTCTCTATTACTTCTACAAAAGAAGAGGCCTCGCTTAGTGAATCGTGGGTGCCAGTATCTAACCAAGCAAATCCCCTACCCAATAGTTGAACTCTTAAAGATTGTTCGTTTAAAAACTCCTGGTTAACGGTTGTTATCTCTAACTCTCCCCTTGCCGAGGGTTTAATTCTTTTGGCCACCTCCACAACTTTGTTGGGGTAAAAATAGAGACCTACCACCGCATAGTTGCTTTTAGGATTCTTTGGCTTCTCCTCTATACTTAAAACTTTACCCGTTTTGTCAAACTCTGCCACGCCATATCTTTGTGGGTCATTTACATAGTAACCAAAAACTGTTGCTAAATTTCTCTCTTTAACATCCTCTACTGCCTCTTGGAGCATTTGGCTAAAAGATTGCCCATAAAAAATATTATCTCCCAACACTAAACAGACAGGATCTTTCCCTATAAATTTTTCGCCTATTATAAAAGCTTGTGCAAGTCCATCGGGAGAGGGTTGCTCGGCATATTCCAAATTAACTCCATAATCGCTCCCATCTCCTAATAATCTCTTAAAACCGGGCAGATCCATAGGAGTAGAGATAATTAAAATATCTCGGATACCAGCTAACATTAATACCGAAATAGGATAGTAAATCATTGGCTTGTCATATATGGGAAGCAGCTGTTTAGAGACTCCTTTGGTAGCAGGATAAAGCCTGGTCCCAGAGCCACCAGCAAGAACAATACCTTTCATAGTTTTAGTTTTAAACAGTTATAAATATATCAACAAAGAGGCACCTATCTTCTAAATAAACCTCTTCTCTTTTGTTTAGATTCAGTCTGTCTGTTTTGAAATATTTCTGGAGTAAATGACTCTTGTTCGTTATTTTTAAGAGAGTTGTAAATAAACCCCCAATCTGGCACTCCTCCAAAGTTTCTATCGTCTATAAACATATCGGCCATCAACTTTCTAGGTCCTAAAGTTTCAGCATCTTCGGGGTGGTTTTTGTTTACGGCATAAAACTGCAAGCCCCTCTCTCTACAATAGTTAACAGCCTCTTCTAGTAATTCTCCCTCTCTCACTGTCCACAAAATCAAATTATGCCTTAGCTCGCTTTTAAGTAGCTTTAACGTCTCTATAGCAAAAGGAATCTCTTCGCCAATTTGTGGATAACGGTGCTTTACAATAGTACCATCAAAATCTACCGCAATAAACATATAAGATTCATTCTTTAAATAAATTAATAATACAAATTTACTCTTTTAAAATGATTTTTCTAATTGTTAATAACTGACTTACAAATAGAATCTAATAGAGTATCATTATGATCTATGTAATGTTGAGCAGCACAAATTAGTTTTTTTATATTTTTTGCCGAGGCGTTGTCTATTTTAAGATCGGCTGTAAGCATAGGAGGTTCAATTCTTATATAATTTTGAGGAACACCAGAGATAGTAAAGATTTGCTCTACTTGATAATCTACAGTTTCGGCTACCGATGCCATTAAAATATCTAAAATTGGGTTTAACCAATGGAGATAGCCAAAATTTTTAGTTTTATTGTAATGATAAGGCTTTAGAGCCTTACCGGAGCCAATAGAGAGCATGTAAAAATTACTAATCTGCTCTTGAGGCCATATTTTAATTGCCTCTACTAAAGAGCACATAGAGGGATTTGCAGAGTAGACTCCCCCATCTACCAAATGTCTTGCTCCATTGTCTTTTGCAAATATTTGAGAGGGAATAAAATAGCTAGGTGCCGCCGATGTAGAACAAGCAATATCGCAAAGTTTATAATCGGCCATATCTCCATATTTTTGAGTGGCAAATTTGCTAAAAAGCACTGCTTTACGGCTACTTAAGTCATAAGCTGTGATTAAACAATCTTTCATTACTTCCGATATATAACTATCTCCAATAATTTTTTTAGAAAAACTATAGAGAGCATCTTCGCTATATCTACTTCTAATTAAACCCGATACCGATCTCAAAAAGTATCCAAAAGATTTTTTAAAGAGAATAGGGCCTAGCTCCGTATAAAAATCTAAGGCCTCTTGGGCACTATATTTTGGCCTTTTACCATCTACCTCTTTATCGGGAGTAAGATAGAGGGCTACCAAAATGCCCCCTGCCGATGTGCCAGCCAATAAATCAAAGCAATCTGCAATTTGTAAGTTTGGGTTTTTGGCCTCTTGCCTTAGGCGCTTTTCTATATTTGCAATAATTGTGGCAGAGAGTATCCCTCTTATGCCCCCTCCGTCTATAGATAAAATTTTTTTCACAATAGATATTTTCATTAAACAAACAACACTAAATTACACATTTTTAAATAATATGATACTCTATTTTTAACTATATTTACTCAAATTTTAATTAATGAAAAAAATTACTGTTATAGGTGGTGGCATTTCTGGACTTTCTACTGCCTGTTATTTGGCTAAAGAAGGATTTGATGTAACTATTTATGAGAAAGGTAAACATCTAGGTGGCCGCGTTGGTATCTTAGAACGCGATGGTTTTAAATTTGATACTGGCCCTACGTTCTATAGGATGCCCGGCCTCTTTGAACACTTCTTTAATGATTTTGGGAAAAGAGTTTCGGATTTCTATAATTTAGTTAGGTTAGATCCTAGTTACCAGGTGTACTTTGGGGTAAATGACTCTCTCAAAATTCCTGCTAATATTCAAGAAATATTTGAAGTTTTTGAGCAGATAGAACCTGGGAGTAGCAAGTATCTAAAATCTTTTTTTAAACAAGCTAAATATAATTATAAGAGTGCGATTGAAAGCGCTATAGAGAAAGTAGATAAAAGTCAACTAGAACTTATTACACTCCAAACTATAGCAAATATTGCCGATTTTTTAGGATCAATTAGTTCTTCTATTAAGAAAAATATTAAAAGTGAAAAACTAAAGCAAGTGCTTGAGTTTCCTGTTATTTTATTAGGAGGTAAATCTTTTGACACTTCTCTTTTTTATAAATTTATAAATTATGCCGATATGGCCTTAGGCACCTGGTATATAGAGGGTGGTTTTCACAAATTACCTTTGGCTATGGAAGAGTTGGCTCAAAGCCTTGGTGTTAAAATTTTTACCGAAACTTATATAGAAAAAATTATTGTAGAAAAGGGTAAAGCAACAACTGTTAGGTTTACAAACCTTAAAACGGGAGAACGAGTAGTTGAAAAGACAGACTTTGTGGTCTCTAGTGCAGATTATCATTTTTCCGAAACTTTATTAGATGCTGAGTATAGGAATTACAGTCGAAAATATTGGGCAAACCGTTTACTTGCACCCTCGGCATTAATCTTCTATGTAGGGTTCAACAAAAAACTAAAAAAGGTATCACACCATACGCTCTTTTTTGATGCCGATTCTACCAAACATGCCGAGACTATCTACGATACTCCAAGATGGCCCGAAAAGCCACTCTTCTATGGCAGTTTCCCCAGCATAACAGATGCCTCAATAGCACCAAAAGGGAAAGAGATAGGCATATTTTTAATTCCAGTAGCTGCTGGCTTAAATGACAACGAAGCCCTTAGAGAGGCCTATTTTATTCAGTTGATGAATAGAGTAGAAGAACTCACTGGGCAAGAGATAAAGAGCCACGTTTTATTCAAAGAGAGCTATAGTGTAAAGGAGTTTGCAGAAGATTTTAACTCCTACAAAGGAAATGCCTATGGCTTAGCCAACATTCTTACTCAAACTGCTTTTCTAAGACCTAAAATGGTAAGTAAACGTATATCAAATCTCTTATATACAGGGCAATTAACAGTTCCAGGAGTAGGCGTCCCTCCAGCTATTATTTCAGGAAAAATTGTTGCTAGCTTGGCTGTTAAAAAATTAAGAAAAGAGTAAATTCTATACTAATAAAAATAGATTAAGAGTGTGCTTTACGCCGTCTTGCAATCTCACTTTTAATAAGTTGTAATTCTCTGCCAGTTTGCCCTGCCATAGAGGTATTCTCCTCTGCCCTTCTTAAAAGATATGGAAGCACCTCTCTTACTGGAGCATAAGGCACATATTTGCAAACATTAAAATTTGATTCAGCTAAAGTAAAGGTAATATTATCGCTCATTCCATAAAGTTGAGAGAAGTAGATGCGTTGGTCATCTCTCTTCAATTTCTTCTCTTCAATTAGCTCTGCTAATAAGAAGTTGCTCTCATAGTTATGAGTGCCACTAAATAGTTCAAAAGAGTCTATATGCTCCATAACATACTTTAGACCACTATCATAACAGTTGTCGGTAGCCTCTTTGGTTGGGTGGATAGGATCTGGATAGCCATTTTTCTCTGCTAGTGCTCTCTCCTCTTCCATATAAGCTCCTCTAACAAATTTTATCCCTGGTATATAGTTCTTCTCCTGTGCCTCTTTATGGATACGTTTAAGGTAATCGAGTCTATCGGTTCTGTACATTTGCAGGGTTTGAAACACTATTGCTCTTTTTGAGTTAAAACGTTCCATAGCCTCCTCTGCAACTCTATCTATAATATCTTGGGTTGCATAATGCTCGGCATCAATAAGTATTCGCACATCATTGTCATAAGCTTTTTGACATAGTGCAAGAACTCTTTCACGAAACATTTTGAGCTCTTCTCTCTCCTGCTCGTTTAACGACTCAATATCTCTGGCAGCTTTATTAAGAACAGCTTCATTAACCATTGCAGTTGGCTTAAAAACCGTATATGGTATAAATGCATTTCCTTTTGCAAACTTTATAGAACAAATAGTTTCGTTATATGCATTATCAATGTGTTGTTGAGATGAGCCACCTTCTGCAGAATAGTCTAACACACATTTAACATTATAGCTCTTTAAAAGATCTACTAATTTAGAGCACTCCTCTAGACTCTCCCCTCCTACAAATTGACGGTACAGAGTGGGTTTAACTGCCCAGGCAACAGGGAAATGTATTGCCAATGCTGTATTGGTCATTATTTTTGCAAGCTTAACCACAAAGGGAGTTTTAATTACAGAAAACAGCAATTGTGCATTGCGCAAATCGCCCTTACTCTTCATGGAGAAAGCAATCTTGGTATTATCGAAGTTCATAGCTTATATTAAATTTAGGTTAAGGCTAGATTAAGGTTCAAGTTAAGTTTGGGCTAAGTTCTGATTAAGGTTGAAATTAAATTGTGAGTTACTCTTGGTCATTTGGCTTTTTAATGCCACAAGCGTGGCCTGTTATACCTTCTATCGGTTTAAATTTTGATTCTATCTTCTCTTCTAAGTAGCCATACTGCTCTTTATGCCTATCTACGTATATTCTTATATATGAACATGTGGGTATAATCTTAAGGTTGTTGCTAGCAGCATAGTCTAACACATGTTTCACAAGTTTTGCAGCAACTCCTCTGCTACCTATTGCTTTTGGCACTATTGTGTGCACTAAGTCTAAGCCACCAGGATAGTTCTTGTACTCTACATAAGCTGTAATGCCATCTACTATAGTTTCAAATCTTTTTATGTTTAGGTTATGTGTGATTTTATTTTCCATAATATACTCTCCTATATCTATTAATTAGTAAGAGAAAATCAATTTCTCGTTTCAAAAGTAAATATAGCAGAAAAAAAGATATTAATGAAAAATAGGTGTAAAAAAAGAGGCGCATTAATGCGCCTCTTAATTATAATAGAACGGTAATAGAAATTACGGCTTTTTAACTAAAACTGTAGTTTCATACTTTTTAGTAATTCCAAATAGATCTGTCACTTCAATTGTAATTGGAACTGCAATATCAGCAACTATTACTGAAACAGTAGTGTTTGCTGTAATAGTCCAATCTGGAGCAGATGGAGAAACAGTGATAAGGTGAGCCAAAGCAGTATTACCAGTTATAGACTCATTCTTAACAACCACGCCTGTTGTAGCTGCAGCTGTAGGAGTAGTAGGATCAATCCTTGGGTCTATAGGAGTAGCAACACCTGCATTGTTAAGGCCAAAAGCGTTCAAGTTAGCATGAACAACGTCTTTAACTTTAAGGTATGCAGATAGTTTAAGTGAAGTTACAACATCACCATTTACAACTTGAAGAGTTGTAGGATAGGTTGGGTATGCTGTTGCATTTGGAACTGTAACCTCAATAGATCCGTCATAAACTTCACTATGTGCTTTAACTTTAATGGTCTCTACAAGCTCTTTATTATTAGTATTTCCAAAGTAGTAGAACCAAAGCTCTACATTATAAGGAACAGCTGTATACATGTGAGCCTTAATAATATTGAATTGGTCTGTTGCAGTTGGAACAAGAGTTCCAGCAACAAGTGGGTTAGTAGTTGGAGTTGTACCAACTTTCTTAAATTGCCACCAACCTACTGGAACTTGCTGTACTGCTGGGAATACAATTGAAGGATCATATAAGTTAGAGTATGCATTAAATAACTCATAATATGCAGTTGTACTGTTGAATTGTGCAGTAGCAGTTGGATAATAGAGTGAAGGGTATGTACCATAAACTGTAAGTAGGTCACCTGTAAACAAGTTAGCTTTATGCTCTTTCATCTTATTGATGATAGTACTCATATCTGGGTTAGAAATTGTGAACGGCATGTTCAATTTAAATTCCGAACCAGCTGCATAAGCTCTTCTGTCATTAAATTCTAGTTTAGCTATATAGCTACCTGGTAGAGCAACATTTTCGTCAAATGTAAACTCAATCTTTCTAATAGCCTGCACATCTGCAAGAGCAGTAGCAGTTGCATTTGGTCCAAGAACAGTGTTATTATTCGCATCTCTAAACTGGTAACTAATACCAATTGCAGCTGGAGTCATAACAGTAGTTCCATTAGATCTATAGAATACAACCCTAACATTAGTTGCTTGAGCTCTCCAGAGTTCAGTTTTCCCTACAGCATCTAGCTGAGTAAACATTGGCTGAAGCAGAGCAACTTTTTGATCGGCAGGTGAAACAGCGTCTGTAAGTACTTGATTACCTAAGTTAATTGGAGAAATTACGTTGTTAAGTGCAGAGTAGAATACAACTGAAATGTTCTTCTCATTAGTCCAATACATAGCTTTCCAGTCAAATGTAGTTAATTTGAAAGGAAGGGTTTTGTCATTGAGATTAGAAACAGTAGCAGTAGTAGCAGGTGTAGTTACAGAAGTATTGGCGATAGTAATATCACTTACGTCTGTATTACCTGGATGAGGAATAATAGATATACTACTCTTGAAAAAATCAGAATTTTTTAATGTTTTCTGAGGAGTAATATTAGCAACAAGGTCTGTTTGAGCAGTAGTGTGTGCATAAAAGTCAAGAAGATTCTTGGTAGTTCCTAGAGGAACATATACTTTCCAAGGAATAATCGGAGACACAGTACTTGGAGCACTACCTGTACCAAATGGATCTGTTGCAACTGTAGGATAAAGTAGAGTAGCTGCCGGCAATATAAGAGCATTGTCTAAATATGTATAAACAGTGTTAGCATCTTCCTGAACTTTAATAGCATATTGATAACCTGATATAACCTCACGTCCATCCTTAGTTGCGCGAACTGCAAGCTGATATGATTCACCAGCAACACCACCAGCATATCCAGCTGGATAAAGAGCGGCTGTAGAAGCAGTTAGTGCTTGAGCTTTAGTTGGATTCAAAGGCAATGTATAAAGGCCATTAGAAGGAGCAGCTGCAAATTGTGCAAAAGCACCGTCGAAACCTTCAGCAATAGCACCTGGTTGAATAGCATACGCGCTACCATCTTGTTTTATTATATCAAAAGTGAATCCAGTAAGCTTTGCTTGTGCAGGATTAACAATAACTGGAAGTTTACCCGAAGATCTTAAAAGATCGTTCCAAGTTTTACCAGCATAAGCTAGTGCAGCTTCTGCACCTGGTAGAGTTGCAGTTGAAGGATTAATAAGAGGATAACTAGCAGCTACTTTCGCAGGTACGTAACCAAACGTTAGTAGAGTTTTAGTAAGACCAATTGGAGAAACTATGCTTGTAACATCGGTTGCAAGGAAAGTATCTTCCGATACTGCAACGGTTACTGCAGTAAGGACACCATTTTCGTCTTTAACTGTAACTGTAAGTTGTTTTGTAACTGAGTTATAAATGATCACAGGCATTTGAACTGTAGTAGCTACGCCACCAACTGTTAACATTCCGTTTACATCTATACCAAGTTCTTTGCTGAATTCAGCCATAACATCATTACCACCTGCGTTTTTAATACGTACGGCAGTTCCACCTTGAGTGGTAATTACAGTCCAGTAACCATCTGCATCAATACCTATTATAGGTGTAAAACCATCTGCACCGATAGCACCAGCATCACCTTTATCACCTTTATCACCTTTAGCACCATCACCACCATGGTTAACTTGGATAGGGTTGATGTCGCCTGAGAAAGAGATTAGCCAACCAGTAGCATTTTGGGTAACATTAGTAATAACGCTACCTGATGCAATTGCATTATTCAAAGCCGCAATAGCGTCTTTGTTTGTGTTGATCTGAGCCTGAAGATTGTCAATCTCGTCAGAATAGTCCTTTTGGCAAGATCCCACTGAGATCATTAGTGTGCATAAAAGCACACAAATACCGAAGAATGTGAATTTTTTTTTCATTTTAAAATTTTAGTTAAAAATACTTTGTTAAACAAAATTAATTAGCAAATATAGGTTTTAAGTTTTATTATACAAGACTCTAATCCATGTTACAAACGTAGTTTTTGTTAAAATGTTCATAAATAAATTAATGCTACGCAAATATAGTCAATAATTCTTTACAACTCTTATATATACTAGCATTTTACATACATTATATATACAATTTTTACATTTGCGCGGGTCACAGGGGTCTTTGTTGTTTTTATAACCCTGGATTAAAATTCTAGTTGATTGATATACTTTTGATTAATTGTAGCAGGAAACAAAAGTATATTACCTAATTTTTGCAGTACCTCCTTGTTTAATATTAATATTTCCGTGTATTCAACGACAAATATAATTAAATATTATATATA
>JBAYBU010000020.1:0-9757 GCA_041669105.1 Bacteroidales bacterium
AGTGAAACACTTATAACCTCGTCAAGAGTAGAAGCTAAAGAGGGGGAAACCCCCCACTCTAGCAACAGTTCGTATATTTTGTCTACTATTCCAAAAAGAGCAGTTGTTCTTATTGTTATTTCATTTTCCATAATAGGCTTTAATTTGATTCAGCAACCAGTTAGGTTTAGTTATTTATCTAATAGTTAGTCGTCTAACCACCCCTCACAGCTACACATTAAGTTTCTATCTCCGTAACCTTCATCTAAACGGGCAACATGAGGCCAAAATTTATTATCACGTATCCACTCTAACGGATATGCAGCAGATTGGCGGCTATATGGGTGATTCCACTCATCTGCACTCACTTCGTTAACTGTATGAGGTGCATTTTTAATTACGTTATCTACTTTGTCTAACTTTCCGCTTTTAACTTGGTCACACTCATTTTTTATAGCTATCATCACCTCTATGAATCTATCTAACTCGGCTAGAGACTCACTCTCTGTAGGTTCTACCATTAAGGTGTCTACCACAGGGAACGAGAGAGTAGGTGCATGGAAACCATAATCCATTAAACGTTTTGCAACATCGGTAGCATCTACTCCATACTCTTTACGGAAGTGACGTAAATCTAAAATACACTCATGACCCACTCGGCCACTCTCTCCACTATAAAGTGTTTTGTAATAGTCTTTTAATTTTACAGAAATATAGTTGGCACTTAGAATCGCAACTTCACTGGCTTCTCTTAGCCCTTGTGGCCCCAATAGTTTGATATAGGCGTGAGTAACTGGCAATGCAGATGGATAACCGTATGGTGCAGAGCTAACTGCTTTTACACCTTGGCCATTGCACTCTATAAACGGATGGCATGGGAGGTATGGTGCTAACTCTTTGGTGCAACATATAGGGCCTATCCCAGGACCACCACCGCCATGGGGAATTGCAAATGTCTTATGTAGATTTAAGTGACAAACATCGGCGCCAATAAACCCAGGATTGGTTATACCTACCTGAGCATTCATATTTGCCCCGTCCATATATACTAAGCCTCCGTTTTTATGAGTAATATCCATAATTTCTCTTATCTCTGCTTCAAATACCCCATGGGTAGAAGGGTATGTAATCATAGAACAAGAGAGAGTGTCCTTGTATTGTTCAGCTTTTTCGCGGAAATCATCTACGTTTACATTACCATTTTGATCGCAAGAGACAAGCACAATTTCCATTCCCGACATAGCTGCAGAGGCAGGGTTAGTACCGTGGGCCGAGGTTGGGATAATTGCAACATTTCTTTGAGTGTCGCCTCTGGATATATGATATGCTCTTATGGTCATAAGACCAGCATATTCGCCCGAAGCGCCTGAGTTTGGCTGAAGAGAGCTAGCATCAAGTCCAGTTATAGTAGCGAGGTCGGTTTCAACTTCATGAATAAGGTCTAAGTAACCTTTTGCTTGATCTACAGGAACATAGGGGTGCATATTGGTTAACTCACTCCAGCTCATAGGCATCATCTCTACTGCTGCATTTAGCTTCATAGTACAAGAGCCAAGAGGAATCATAGAGTGGGTAAGAGAAAGATCTCTACGTTCTAGTTTTTTGATATATCTCATCATTTCGGTCTCGGAGTGGAAGCGGTTGAAAGTAGCCTCTTGCATAAACTTACTCTCCCTTGGAAGGAAAATAGCTTTTATATCTATTTGTGGGTACTCACTAACTTCTATACCAAAAATTGATAGAATTTCTATTACCTCTTTGCAGTTAGAGAGTTCGTCGAAACTCATTCGAACTGTAGTATCGTTTGGATAATAGAAATTATAACCTCTCTTTAAAGCTTTTTCTTTTATTTGAGAAGCTTTGATCTCGGTAATTTCTATTGTATCAAAGAAGTTCTCCAAAGATGTAAGCTTAAACCCATTTTTAGATAATAAAGAAGCGGTTACAAAAGCATACTTATGAATATTTTTTGCAATATCTATAAGGCCTTGAGGGCCATGATAAACCGCATACATTCCACTCATGGTAGACATTAAAGCACTTGCAGTACATATATTAGAAGTCGCTTTCTCTCGTTTAATATGCTGCTCTCTTGTTTGAAGGGCCATTCTTAAAGCAGGGTTTCCCATTCTATCTATGGAGACTCCTATAATACGGCCTGGCATATATCTTTTGTACTGGTCGTGAGTTGCCATAAATCCTGTTGTAGGACCGCCAAAGCCCATTGGTAACCCAAAGCGTTGTGCTGTGCCTACGGCAATATCTGCACCCCAAGCAGCAGGCTCTTTAAGCAGAGCAAGTGCCATAAGGTCTGTTACTGCTGTTACTAAAACTCCTTTTGACTTAGCTTTTTCACAAAAGGCAGAGTAGTCATAAATCTCTCCGTTTGCAGCAGGATATTGCAATACCGCTCCAAAACACTTTTGGTCAAACTCATATTGATCAAATTTGCCAACTTTTACCTCTATGTTTAGAGGCTCAGACCGTGTCTGGATAACAGCTAAAACTTGAGGGAATATATTCTCATCTACAAATACTATGTTTTTATTCTCTTTTTTAGCGGCTCTCGAACGAAGCTCGAACATCATTCTTACAGCTTCGGCAGCTGCCGTAGAGTCATCTAATAAGGAGCTGTTTGCCATTTTAAAGCCAGTGAGCCCGGTAACCATTGTCTGGAAGTTTAAAAGCGCCTCTAGACGGCCTTGAGAGATCTCTGCTTGATAAGGAGTGTATGAGGTATACCAACTAGGGTTTTCAAACACATTTCTTACAACAACGGGGAGCGTGCCTGTGCCATAAAAGCCAAGCCCTATCATTGAGCGAAAGTGACGGTTTTTACTAACCATCGCTTTTAAATTTGCTAAGTATTCTTGTTCACTCACTGCTTCGCTCACCGCCAGTGGTTTTTTTAAAAGAATATTTTCTGGAACTGTCTGTTTAACAAGCTCATCCAGGCTGCTTGCCCCAACAACTGCCAACATTTGTGCAATTTCGTCTTTACGGGGACCGTTATGTCGGTTTAGAAAAGGAATTGACATATAGTACTATTTATTAGATTGTTAATAACAAATACAAACCACAAAGGTACATAAAAAAACCAAAATTTGCTTATTAAAATAATTTCATATTTTTGTGTTGTAACAAAATTAAAACAGATGAATCTATTAAAAAGAAAAATTTCTGAATTGCAAGAGCGCACTGCTAAGGCGGTAAAAGGTGGTGGCGATGCTGCTATTGCTAAGCAGATTGCTATGGGTAAACTTCCTGCAAGGGAAAGAATTAGTCAACTGCTAGATCCTGATTCATTCTTTGAATACGATCTCTTTATAGAACATGAAGCCAGAGAGTTTGGTATGGAAGGGAAAAAATTAGCGGGAGATGGAGTAGTTATTGGTACAGGTACTATACACGGTAATCCAATTGCCATTTATGCTCAGGACTTTACGGTAGCGGGGGGCTCTTTAGGTTCTATGCATGCGCGAAAGATTACTAAAATAATGGATCATGCCCTAAGGATGCGTATTCCACTTATAGGAATTAACGATTCTGGTGGGGCAAGAATACAAGAGGGGGTAAATTCATTAGCTGGGTATGGAGAGATATTTTATCGCAACACTCTTGCAAGTGGTGTTATACCTCAGTTATCTGTAATTCTTGGCCCTTGTGCTGGGGGAGCAGTATACTCACCTGCACTTACAGATTTTGTCTTTGTTGTAGATAAAATTTCTAAAATGTTTATTACTGGCCCAGAGGTTATAAAATCTGTATTGGGAGAAGAGATTGATATGGAATCTTTAGGAGGTGCAAGAGTACATGCTCAAATTACGGGAAATGCCCATTTCTTTGCAAATAGCGAAAGTGAATGCTTTGAGCAGATTAAGACTCTATTAACTTATATTCCATCTCATAACGAATGTAAGTGCATCCCCGAAAAAATCACGGAGCCCGATGTCAAAACTTATAAAATCGATAAAATTGTCCCTCCCGATCCTACTAAACCTTATGATGTACGTAATATAATAAGAGCTATTACAGATGGCTCTACCTTTTTTGAGGTGCAGGAGATGTGGGCGGCCAATATTGTTATAGGTTTTGGAAGATTAGGTGGGAGAACTGTAGGGTTTGTGGCTAACCAGCCAATGGTATTAGCAGGTGTGTTGGATTGTGATTCCAGTGATAAAGCTGCAAGATTTATTCGCTATTGCGACGCCTTTAATATCCCTATTGTAACATTAGAAGATCTTCCGGGGTATTTACCTGGGGTAGATCAAGAGCATGCAGGTGTTATAAGACATGGAGCCAAACTGTTATATGCATATAGCGAAGCTACTGTCCCAAAGGTTACCGTTATTTTAAGAAAAGCTTATGGAGGAGGTTATATAGCAATGAACTCACGCCATCTAAGGGCCGATTTTGTCTTTGCCTGGCCAATGGCAGAGATTGCTGTTATGGGGCCAGAGGGAGCAGCTAACATTATTTTTAGAAAAGAGATAATGGAAGCAGAAGACCCCGAAGCTATGAGAAAATTGAAGGTCGAGGAGTATAAGCAAAAATTTGCAAACCCTTATGTGGCTGCATCTAAAGGATATATAGACTCTGTGATTGACCCTAAAGAGACACGCAAGTTTCTTATGCACTCATTTGATCTTTCAGCTAATAAATTAGTGAAAAGGCCAACCAAAAAGCATGGTATTCCACCATTTTAAAGATCACTAAAAAAACAGAGATGAAAATATTAAGAACAGCAAGAAAGCCTATTGTGCGAAAGTTAAAACAAGATTTAGATAAAACAGATATAAACGAAGTTGAGTCGGATAAGTTATCTAAAGAGATGTCTACTGATTATAACAATTTACCAACAGAAGTTTTGCAAGTATTCCCGAATGCAAGAATTTATGAAACCAACCTTACTAAGAAGTTCAAAGAGAGGAAAACGTGGAAACGTCTCGATATTCAAGAGATCAAATCTATTATCCCGGGAGTAGTTGTCTCTGTGAATGTAGTAGAAGGAGATTATGTAACCAAGGGGGTTCAGATAATGACATTTGAAGCTATGAAAATGCATAATATTGTATTGTCTCCTTTAGATGGTACTGTAAAGAAAATCTATGTTAAGGAGGGGCAAAAAGTACCCAAAGGCGATACCATGATCTTTATAAAGGCGAGTGAAAAATTTATTGAAACTCAAATGAATTTAGTGGAAGAGAGCAATTATGTAGGCGATAGTGAAGATAAAATTAGCGACGACGATCTAGGTCTAATCGTATAAAAATAAAGAGAAATATTGTAAAGCTCCACAAGGAAGATCCTCCGTAACTCACAAACGGGAGTGGAATTCCTATAACTGGCATTATGCCTATTGTCATTCCAATGTTTATAAAAAAATGTAGAAATATTATAGAGGCAAGAGAGTAGCCAAATATTCGATTAAAACTATCTTTTTGTTTTTCGGCAGAGTTTATAATTCTAATAATGACAAAAAGGTAAAGAAGAATAAGAAATGCCGACCCTAAAAACCCCCACTCTTCTCCAATAGTGCAAAATATAAAATCGGTACTCTGCTCTGGAACAAAATTAAATTTGGTTTGCGTCCCTTGTAAAAACCCTTTCCCAGCTAAACCGCCGGAGCCGATTGCAATTTTTGATTGATGTACGTTGTAACCAGCACCTTTAAGATCTATAGTAATGCCAAGTAGATTCTCTATACGTGCTCTTTGATGGTCTTGAAGTACCTTTTCAAAAAAGAAATCTACAGAGAAAATTAATACTATAGATGTTATAAAGACTAAACTAATGTGCCACAACTTAGAGCTTTTTCTTTTAAAGCTTTGAGTAACATGATAAATAAATAGTGGAGATATCACTATTGCTAGCCAAGCTTCATTGGGCAGTTCTATAAAATTATTTACAAATGCAATCTCATTGATTTTTGCCGAGAGCGTCATGAGGTAGAGATATGGAATGAGCAAGAGAATATGTCTTGTAGGGTATTTAGAAGTAAAACCTCTAGCCAAAATAATAGCAGCTGTGAGAACGATTATAGCTATAAAAGGAGAGAAGCTAAGAGTAACCAGGAAAAGGATTATGGAGAGTAGCCCCAATGTAAGGTACCATCCGCTGAGCCCTTCTCTGTATAACATAAAAATAAATGCAGTGTATACTAATGCCGAGCCAGTCTCTTTTTGCATAATAATTATTATCATTGGTATAATAATTATTAATGCTGGTTGAAAAAAACCACGGATAGATTTTAAACGGAACCCATATTTACTCATAAGAGCGGCGAGTGCAAGGGCTGTGGTAATTTTTGAAAGTTCGGCAGGTTGGAACCTAATAGATCCTATTGCAAACCAAGAGTTAGAGCCATTAATTTCTACACCAAAGAAAATAACAGCCACGAGTAATAAAAGAGCTGCGCCATAAGCAACCCAAGCAAATGCTCGGTATATTTTAGGATTTAAGATAAATAGTATAATAAATGCAATAACATAGGCAGTCACTATCCAAATGAACTGTAACCCGTATCGTTGTGAGATGTCAAAAATATCTGCATGGTCTTCGTCAAAAACAGATGAGAAAATACTAACCCAACCTATCATTGTAAGGATTATGTAGGCAAATACTAGCCACCAATCTAGTTTTTTATACTCTTGGGCTGCTATCATTTTTTATTTCTTAACACGTTGTTTAAAAGGTTGCTCTCTACAATATGTTTTTCTAGGTACTCTCTGGAAATTTGACCGGTAAGATATTTTTCTACCGCTAGTGAAGCTATTGGAGCTGCCCAAGTTGCCCCGAAACCTGCATTTTCTATATATGCAACTATTGCTATTTTAGGATTATCTCTAGGTGCAAAGCAGATAAAAACGGAGTGATCCCGCCCGTGAGGGTTTTGTGCTGTTCCTGTTTTTCCGCATATATCAAGCCCTGCTACCGCTACTCTAGTTGCAGTGCCACCCGATCCCGGAGGGGAGTTTACAGCTTTGTACATTCCATCTATAACTTTATGAAAATGAGTTGTGTCTACAAGTGTGTAATTTTTTTTTGTGTACTCGGGGTTAATGAGTGTATCTGGCGAGCCCTTTATAAGGTGAGGAGTATAGTAATACCCCCTATTTGCAATTGTAGCAGCCAAATTTGCAAGATGTAAAGGAGTTGTTCCTAACTCCCCTTGCCCAAAGGCAAGAGATAGTATTGAAAGGGAACGCCATTTGTTTTTCCCATGAATTTGGTCATAATTCTGTGCACTGGGCACTCCGCCTGCTTGTTCAGAAGGAAGGTCGCTGCCAAGTTTGTGCCCGAAACCAAAGCTCTCCACTAGCTCTTTCCAACGTAAAAACCCCTCTCTTACCGATCCATATTTAGGATTATCTATTAAATCACGGAATGCAATACAGTAATAGGTGTTGCAAGACATCATTATTGAGTGGGTGAGATCTACAGGTGAAGGATGGGGATGACATGCTACACCTCGGCCTACAAAATATCCGCCACTGCAGCTGTAAGAAGTCTCACTCTTAATTACCCCCTCTTCTAGTGCAATTAGAGCACTTACAAGCTTAAAAACTGAGCCAGGAGGGTAAGGAGACATTGTTGCCCTGTTAAACATTGGTTTGAGAGGGTCGTTCAAGATCTCGTTGTAGAATTTATTTATAGCTCCTAGCTTAGAGACGTCTATACCAGGGCTAGAAACAAGTGTAAGGATCTCTCCTGTAGATGGTTCTATTGCCACGACACTCCCTACTTTATTTTGCATTAGCACCTCTACATATTGTTGTAGTTGGGCATCTATAGAACTTATAATGGCCTTGCCATGTATAGCAGGGCGGTCGTATTTTCCTCCTGCATAATTAGATTTTATTTGATTGTGAACATCTCTAAGATATATATTATAGCCTTTTTCTCCCTTAAGTATGTGCTCATAAGATTGCTCTATACCAGTGCGCCCTATATAATCTCCCATTCTATAAGAGGAATTTTGCTTGAGAAATGTTGTGTCTGCCTCCGTTATATAGCCAAGGATATTGCCTCCTGCATTAAATGGATAGGACCTTATAGTACGGGACAGAGAGCTAAACCCTGGGAACTTAAATGCTTTTTCGTGAAAGTGAGAGTACTCTTGTGCCGATATCTGTTTAATAAAGGGGAGGGATTGATATCCAATTTCTCTTCTATTTAAGCGGTACTCTTTTAGTTTTTCTCTTAAATGCTCTATTTTTAGATTAAATATATTACACAAGTCTAGAGTGTCAAACTCACGTACTTCAATTGGAGTTATCATTATATCGTATGAAGAGGCGTTAGATACTAGTATTTTACCATTTCGATCTAGAATTAGACCACGAGCCGGGTATAAAACATCGTAACGGAAAGCATTATTACTTGCTGTAATTTTATACTCTTGGTCAACAATTTGAAGGTTAAAAAGTTGAACAATAAAAACAAGAGCTACCGCTAGTACTCCCATAATTAAGATATTTTTTCTTTCTAACTCAAAAGTCATAATAAATTTTATTTAGATCTTTTGTAAAAGACTCCAAATTCAATAATTAATATCAATAGTATATTTACTGCAAGACTAATAGATACTCTTGGTAAGTTGTAAATATAGCCAATAATGCCAAAATTCTCTATAAATGCTAGTACCGTGTGATGGACTGCCAAACAGATAGCTATATAAGCAGTAAACCTAGTTAAACCAAGCTGACGCATTCCTGGTCTAATCTGGTTCTCAAGATCGCCTTTACGATATATAAGCTTAAACACTTTAGGTTGGCTAATTACCATTACAATTGAAGCTACACTATTGGTGCCTAAAATGGAGTTAGAGAAATAATCTACAGTGAGCCCCATAATAAAGGCCCACAACATTAATTTATTTAAAGAAACATTAATAGGAAACGTTAATAGGAAAAGAGGATAGATAGATATAAACAGTAGTGGCCCAAAGTCTATAAAAGCTGTGATTACAATCTGTAAAATCACAAACGATATGAACATTATGGTATTACTAGAATTGAACCTCATTTTCTTTTATTATTTGCTCTAGCTCTCTTTTATTATTATTGATTACAATATTTACGTAGTGAAGAGTATTAAAATCTTGAAATAATCTTACCTGTATTTTGTGGTGGGCTCCTTTTATAAGAGAAGATTTCCTAGCTGTTCCAAGTGGGATATCGGGAGGAAACATTGTAGAAAAACCACTGGTGTAAACAGTATCTCCCACCATGAATTTTACATGGTATGGAATTTCTGTAAGTGTTGCATAGTTGGTGCGGCGGCCTTCCCATACTAAAGGGCCAAAAGATTGTGATGGAGCAAGTTTGGCGCTCACGCTTTGGGTGGTATTAAGGAAAGAGATTACGTATGAAAAATTATCTGATACCGAACTCACTATTCCAACAATTCCAAGAGGAGAGATAACTCCCATATCTTTTGTTACACCATGAGCTCTACCTTTATCTAAAATTAGATAGTTTTGGAGCTTATTGGTGCTGTTAGAGATGATTTTAGCCGAGAGATAAGAGAATTTAGGAGCAAACTCTTTGTGATGCTTTTCTGCTGGTAAGGTATCGGTTAGGTACTGTTTTGCTCTAAGTTTTTCTAAGTTGTTTTTAAGTTTTAAATTCTCTTCTAACAAGATATAATTGGTCTCTTTTAACCCTACAAAATAGCGAGTATCCGAAATAAGCTCAGATACACCCCCCTTTAGATACATTACTGCTCCAGAGATTTTAATTTGTTGAAAAAGGCTATCTTTTGCAATAAAAAAAAA
>JBAYBU010000021.1:0-9702 GCA_041669105.1 Bacteroidales bacterium
AAAAGCCGCTTTACAAAAGCGGGATTGTTGGCAGGTCGCTCAAATCACTTTAAAAAAGCGATTGTGACGTTGGCCGGAGAAGATAAGATAGATTTCTACAGTAATATTTAAATCCATGGCAATACGCAAATTCAAACCGGTTACACCCGGTACAAGACATAAAGCAATTAGCGCATTTACAGAGATTACCTGTTCTACACCAGAAAAGTCGCTTATGGCGCCTATTACAAAATCGGGTGGTAGAAATGCTCGCGGGAAAATGACAATAAGAAACGTGGGCGGTGGTCATAAAAGAATGTATCGCATTATAGATTTCCTTAGAGATAAGGATAACTATAGTGCTACAGTTAAGACCATTGAGTATGATCCAAATAGAAGTGCTCGGATTGCCCTAGTAGTATATTCCGATGGTGAAAAACGCTACATAATTGCTCCTAACGGAATCAAAGTGGGTCAGATTTTAGTTTCGGGCCCTGGAGTTGCACCTGAGATTGGTAATGCTCTCCCTCTTTCGGAGATACCGCTAGGTACATTAGTTCATAACATAGAGTTACGCCCAGGACAGGGAGCCGCAATGGCAAGAAGTGCTGGAACTTATGCTCAATTAGCTGCTAGAGAAGGAAAGCATGCTATTCTTAAACTCCCTTCGGGCGAGGTAAGAATGGTATTGACCACTTGTCGTGCAACAGTTGGAACTGTATCTAACTCAGACCACAACCAAGAATCATCTGGAAAAGCGGGTAGAAACCGCTGGATGGGTCGTCGCCCTCGTGTACGCGGTGTGGCAATGAACCCTGTAGATCACCCAATGGGTGGTGGTGAAGGTCGTGCCTCGGGAGGACATCCTCGTTCGAGAAAAGGTTTGCTAGCTAAAGGATTTAAAACACGTAATCCTAAGAAAAATAGCAAAAAATTCATCATTGAAAGAAGGAAAAAATAACGGATTAAACTGAAAAGATAATTATGAGTCGTTCACTAAAAAAAGGACCTTATATACAGGCTAGCCTCGAAAACAGAGTACTGGCAATGAATGAGACTGGTAAGAAGGAGGTCATCAAGACTTGGTCTAGAGCCAGCATGATATCGCCGGACTTTGTAGGACACACTATTGCGGTTCACAACGGAAATAAGTTTATTCCGGTATATGTTACCGAGAATATGGTTGGGCACAAGTTTGGTGAGTTTGCACCTACGCGTACCTTTAAAGGTCACTCGGGTAATCGTTAATTTATTAATGAGTAAAAGAAATTCACAATAATGGGAGCTCGAAAAAGAGAATCAGCCGAAAGGCTTAAAGAAATAAAAAAACAGACAGCTTTTGCAAAGCTGAATGATGTGCCTACTTCTCCTAGGAAAATGAGACTGGTTGCAGATCTTATTAGGGGAGTAGAGGTTAACCGCGCTTTGGATATATTAAAATATACCAAAAAGGAGCCGGCTATTCGTTTAGAGACATTACTCCGTTCGGCAATTGCCAACTGGGAAACCAAAAACGAAGAAGATCGTAAAGAGTTAGAAAACGGCAATGTATGCGTTCAATCTATTATGGTTGGACAGGGCCGTACTCTAAAGCGTATTAGAACAGCAGCACAAGGCCGTGCAGCTAGAGTTCGCAAGCGTTCTAACCACGTAACTATTGTATTGGGCACGAAAAGTAAAACCGTAAAAGAGGAGCAATAATATGGGTCAAAAAACAAATCCTATCTCAAATCGCATTGGAATAATTCGTGGCTGGGACTCTAACTGGTACGGTGGAAAAGACTATTCTGCCAAATTGTTGGAAGATTCCAAAATCCGCGAATATCTTAATACGCGTCTGGCAAAAGCCAGCTTATCTAGAATTGTAATCGAGAGAACTTTAAAGTTGATTACAGTAACCATTCATAGTGCCCGCCCCGGTATTATTATCGGAAAAGGTGGCCAAGAGGTAGATAAACTTAAAGAAGAGTTAAAAAAGATCTCTAATAAAGAGGTTCAAATTAATATTTTTGAAGTGAAAAGGCCAGAGCTTGATGCGAATATTGTAGCTAACAATATTGCTCGTCAAGTAGAGGGCCGAGTTTCTTATCGCCGGGCTATTAAAATGGCGATAGCATCTACTATGAGAATGGGCTCGGAGGGCATTAAGGTGCTTATCGGCGGCCGTTTAGGTGGCGCCGAGATGGCTAGAAGAGAGCTTTATAAAGAGGGGCGTACTCCGTTACATACATTCCGTGCCGATATTGATTATGCACATGCCGAGGCTCATACCAAGGTGGGTGTGATTGGTGTTAAGGTGTGGATCTGTAATGGTGAGGTGTTTGGTAAGAGAGACCTCTCTCCAAACGCAGGTGTATCTGCAGCTTCTTCTGCTCATCAGGGTGGCCGCGGCGGTGACAGACCTCGCAGAGGTGGGCGTAGTGATGCTAGGCGTGGTGGAAGAGGCCGAGACAACAGAGGCCCTCGCACTCCAAGAGATCGCTAGTCTTAATTGTACTACAATATATAATATAAGAGACCCATTTAGGGTCTCTTTTTTTATTACATTTGTATAAATCAAAAGTTACATATAAAATAATCAGTTAAAAATATTAATTATGAAAAAATTAATTCTTTTATTGTGTGCAATTTTAATTTACTCTCTCTCAATTGCACAACCATTGGCTACGGTTGCACCAGAAGCTGTAGGGATGAGCTCTGCAAAGTTGTCTAATGTAGATCTTATAATTAATAATTCTATAAGTAAAGGAGAAATTCCTGGAGCGGTACTAGCTGTTGTTAAAGGAGACAAAATGGTATACCTAAAAAGTTACGGCAATAAATCTATCTATCCTAAGGTAGAGAAAATGGATGTAAACACAATGTTTGACCTTGCTTCTGTTTCAAAGTCGGTTGGGACAGCCATCTCTATTATGCAGCTGGTAGAGCAAGGTAAAATTAGGCTTACCGATAATGTTGCAATGTATATACCTGGATTTAAAGGCTATGACGATCCCGAAAGTGGCAAGACAATAGATATTAAAATCATTGATCTTCTTACACACTCGTCTGGGCTTCCACCTTATGCACCAACTGACGAATTAATTAAAGAGTATGGGTCACCTTCTCCCGAGGGTCTTATGGAGTATATAGCCACTTGCAAAAGAGATTTTAAACCCACTACAAAGTTCCAATATAGTTGTATCAATTTTATTACGCTTCAAAATATTCTTCAAAATATAACAGGAGTAAAGCTGGCACAATATGCACAAGAAAATATTTTTGATCTCTTAGGTTTAGAACACACCATGTACAACCCAAAACCACAGTTTTTCAATATGATTGCTCCTACCGAAAAACAGGACGATGGATCTGTAATTTTGGGTAAAGTTCATGATCCATTGGCTAGGAAACTAAATGATGGTAATTCTGGTAATGCAGGGGTCTTCTCAAATGCACAAGATCTTGCTGTGATTGCCGCCGCTCTTATGAATGGAGGTGAATATAATGGCAAAAGAGTTCTAGGCACTTTAACTGTAGAGACTATGACTAGAGTGCCAGAAGGTTTGGAGAAGATAGGCCGCTCTTTAGGTTGGGATAACTACTCACCTTATGCGTCCAATAGCGGGAACCTATTTCATCCGAAAAAGACTTATGGCCATACGGGTTATACAGGGACATCAATTGTGATTGATCCGGTTTCTAAAGTTGCAGTTATTCTGCTTGCAAATAGAGTTCATCCACAAGATAAACACAGTGTTGTAAGACTTCGTGCTTTGGTGGCAAATATTGTAGCAGGGGCAGTTAGTAACTAATCAATAAGATTTACAAGAGCAATTGCAGTGGCAGCTTCTAGAACCACTGGAACTCTTAAAGCAAAACAGGTGTCGTGGCGGCCTTCAATTATGAGCTGTTCTAGGGTACCTGTTTTTATATTTACTGTATTTTGTGGTAGAGTTATGCTAGAAGTAGGCTTCACAGCAATACGAAACAGCAATGGGTTACCATTGGAGATGCCTCCATTGATACCTCCCGAGCCATTTTTTGACGTATTGCCCGCTTTGCTTACAATAGGGTCGTTATGTTGTGATCCCCACATTTGAGCCGCTTTAAATCCATCGCCAAACTCAATTCCTCTAATTCCAGGGATTGCAAAGACAATATGAGATATTACAGATTCTAAACTATCAAAAAATGGTTCTCCAATACCTATTGGCAGCTTATTAACTGTACATTCGATTATTCCACCCAAAGAATCTCCTTTTTCCAATGCTTTTTCCAATTTTTTATCCCACGGATTCTCTCCGCCAATGCTCAATATTTTACTTTTTATTTGGATTGCCGAGGTTGTTTTATTGATGCATAATATTTTTTTAGCAATAACGCCTGCAATCACCAAAGCTAAAGTTACTCTTCCCGAATGGTGCCCACCACCGCGAGGATCGGCAAAACCTTTCTGTTTTACAGAAGAGACAAAATCGGCATGACCAGGCCTAGGAGTCAATCTGAGGTTGTCGTAGTCTCCGGGGCGTGTATTTAAATTACGAACGATTACTGCAAGAGGAGCTCCAGTTGTTAAGCCATTAAAAATCCCGGAGAGAAATTCGAGAGTCTCTTTTTCTACACGGGGCGTACCTCCTTTTTTCCCGCCAGCCCTTCTTTGTAGGTCTGAGTCAAAGTCTTGGGCAGATATAGAGATACCACTCGGCACCCCATCTATTACAACCCCAATAGCAGGGCCGTGCGACTCTCCAAATATTTCAACTCTCAATTTGTCTCCAAAAATATTCATTATTTTACGAATAAATTTATGTTTAGAATTGGCTTTTTGCTCTATTTAAAATTTTTGACAAAGTCTGGAAAAGATTTAGAGATGCAATCTAGATCATCTACATAGACCTGTTCTTTAATATTTAGGGCAGCTGTAATTATTGCCATTGCTATGCGATGGTCGTTGTGAGAACTACATAACCCTCCGTGTAGAGTGCCGCCTTCTACTACCATCCAATCTCCATCTATATTTATAGAGGCCCCTAGTTTAGTAAATTCGCACAGAAGACTCTCGGCACGGTTACTCTCTTTATTGGAAAGCCTTTGTATCCCTTTTATTTTGCTAGTTCCTTCGCAGTTGAGCGCAAGAACTACTAGAGAGGGAAAGAGATCGGGTGTATTTGTTGCGTCAAATTCGAAGGGCAATAGAGGATGCTTTGGTTTTAAAATCTCTATACTAGAGCCAAGTATAACCTCTTCTTTATTATCTTCTTTGAAAACACAAGGAACATCGCCACACATAACCAAGTATTTAGGATACTCGGTAATGGTTAGTTCTACTCCGCACTCTTGTAATATCTCTATCACCTTTTCGTCGGCTTGTTTTGAGTTTAAAGATAAGTTGGTAATTGTTATGCCATTAGATATTGCTCCGGCAACCATGAGCATAGATGCTCCACTCCAATCTCCATCTATAGGAATAAAACTTTTTGGTTTGTATTTTTGGTTTCCTGGAATTTTAAATTGGCGGTAATCTATATTTTCTATATTAATTCCAAACTCTCTAATAGTCTTAATAGTAAGGTCTATATAAGGGATGCTAGTGGGCTCGGATAGTTCTATTGTACTGCTTGTATTACATAGAGGAAGAGACATGAGCATACCAGAGAGTAGTTGCGATCCACCTTTACCCGATAACTCTAGTGAGGCCCCTTTTAAAGAGCCTGTAATTTTTGCAGGAAGTTTCCCTTCTTTTGTCTCTACATTAATACCAATCTCTTGCAAGGGCCTATCAGATGGGAAGAGCTCTCTTTTATTGAGCCCTCCCTCTCCTTGTATTGTAATGCTTTTTACCCCTTCTTCTTTCTTTGAGAAGTGACCTGCTATCGGTATCATTATTCTGCAAAGAAGCCCCGATTCACCTACATTGAGCTCTATGTTTTTGATTGGCTTCCCAAATTTGGTCTCTTTCCCTAGTTTAATAGCAAGTTCTTCTATTCCAGGGCTTTTTATCTCAATTTTATATTTTGGCAGTTTGCTCTTCTCAATCTTAACTTTTACTCCTAGTTTTTTTATAACATTAATAGCTGCTTCGCTATCGGCGCATGGAGTGTAACCATACAGGGAGCTCTTCCCTTTTGCCCATGCGGCAGAAAGAATTGCCCTTTGGGCGTGGCTTTTAGAGGCCGGTGCCATAGTTTTAGATACAAGTTTCTTTTTTGATACTTGGTTGGGGTAATATTTTTTTGAGATAAGTTTTTCTGCTTCTGTTATGGTGAGTTGTCCTGGAGCTGTTGCACTCTCTTCGTCTAGTGTACAGTAGATAAAAGGAGATCCAAGAAAGTGAGTTACAAGACGGGTGAATCGTCCCTCTTCTCCAACCGAAAATGCTACCAGTGTGTTTTTGCGTGTTGCAGTGTACAATTGGAGTATTCTAGAGCACTCTTGAATGGTTTTGGAATTTGTTACTATTTTTACAATATCGGCTCCTCTTTTAATACTACTCTCGTATATCTCTTTTAACCTTTCGTAGCTCTCTGTATTGTTAAAGTTGTGATATGAAAGAATAATTTTAAACCCTACTTTACGAGCAGCTGAAATAAGATCTGTTCTATAATCTTCTGGGGAGTCGTAGTCTAGATCTAAATATCTTTTATAAGTTGTTTTTTTTGTTTTTGTTCCTAAAATTGCCCACATAAGTCTCTTTTCACTCTCTTCTAGAGAGAGCTCATAAGTGCGACAAGTTGCGATTAGATCTTTTTTTGTACGAAAAACAGCAACAGTCTCTTCTCTATTAAGGTTGGTAAGGTCAAGACGTATCTCGGCCAGCTGGCTCTTAGAGAGAGCTTCGGTCACTTTGTTAAGAGTGGGTGTGCCTATACTAAGACAAATCATAAAGAATCTCCTTCAATTTGGCAATATGGATAGGATGTTTAAAGCATTTGCCTATCTCTTCTATTAATATAAATGTGATAGTCTCTCCCAATCTTTTCTTGTCTTTGGATATAGCATTCACCAAAGAAGCTACTGGAACAGGAGATTCTGTGTTGAGACCCAGATTTTTAAAATCGTTTTCTATAATTTGTGCCTCTTCTAGTTTTAATAGGGATAATTTTACTGAAAGTTTAGCTGCAAGTATAATGCCAGCAGCAACTGCATGCCCATGTGGGGTGTTACTCTCTTTTTCTATAGCATGGGCAAAGGTGTGCCCTAAATTTAGAAGCTTTCTCTCGTTTGTCTCATGCATATCTTTTTCTACGATAGCTGCTTTAATTGCTGCTGCTTTCACAATGAATGGATAAATCTCTGCAATGCTATCTGCACTGTTTTGAGAATTTTTGGTCTCTCTCTCTTTAGCTCTTTTTAGTATTTCTACGGCTTTAAAATAACTTTCTTGGTCTCCAATAATGAACGTCTTAAGCATCTCGGCAATTCCTCCTTTAAAATCGGTTACAGGAAGGGTTTTAAGAAAAGCAGAGCACATAATTGTAAATTCTGGTTGATTTATAGTGCCAATTATATTTTTAAATCCATTTGAATTTACTCCATTTTTACCACCTATAGAAGCATCTACTTGTGCTAGCAAAGTGGTGGGGACAAAACCAAAACGTATTCCGCGAAAATAGACTGATGCTACAAAACCTGCAACATCTGTTGTAATCCCACCCCCTATTGCCAAAACAAAAGTATCTCTGTCTGCCTCTTTTTCCATTAGTTGCTCGGTCAATTTGCCTATTTGGGTAAGAGACTTGTTTGTTTCGCTTGCTTCAAACTCAATTTGTGGGTATGGAAAATAATTTCCATAAAGTGCTTTTACGTTAGAGTCTATAATAATAATAACATGCCTCTCTTCTGATAAAAAAGGAAGTATCTCTTCTGGCGAAAAGCAACTAAGGAGTTTAACAGGGTTTCCCATGGTATCTACAAAGATAAAATTTTATAACTAATTGGAAAGTTATTTCATTTTAAATTGTTTCTACTCGGTATTGGATTGCCTCGGCTAGGTGTAGGCTAGAGATAGCGTTGGAGCTATCGAGATCGGCAATGGTTCTAGCTACTTTAAGAACTTTACTGTAACCTCTTGCACTTAGCCCTAGTTTAGTTATAGCAGCCGAAAGTAGTTTTTTCCCATTTGAATCGAGCTTGCAGTATAATCTAATTTGGGCTGGTGTCATTCTAGAATTTGTATACATACCGCTTTTAAACCTAAGCTTTTGAATTGCACGAGCATCTATAACTCTTTGCATTATAGATTCTGATCTCTCTGAGATGTAATCCGAAAGTAAATTCTCTTCTGGAACAGGCTGTACAGAGAGGTGAATATCTATTCTATCCATTAAAGGCCCCGATACTCTAGATCTATAACGTGTGATAGCATAGGGCATACAGTTGCAACGGTCTCCAGGTAATCCGTAAAAGCCACAAGGGCAGGGGTTCATCGAGGCGACCAACATAAAATTACAAGGATATGTTATTTGATATCTTACTCTAGAAATTGACACCAATTTGTCTTCCATTGGTTGCCGTAGCATCTCTAAAAGTTTTGGCGAAAACTCTGGAAGTTCATCTAGATATAATACTCCATTGTGAGCCAAAGAGATCTCTCCTGGTACTGCTTTATTACCTCCTCCAATAATGGAAGTTGCCGAGGCTGAATAGTGAGGAGATCTAAAGGGCCTATCCCTCATGAGACCAACAGATAAACTCTTTTTACCTGCTACAGAATAGATCATACTTGTCTCGATAGCCTCTTCTCTCTCCATGAGTGGTAAAATTCCAGGGAAAGCTTTTGCCATTAAACTCTTTCCCGAGCCTGGGCTGCCACACATAAGTGCATTGTGCCCTCCAGCAGCAGCAATCTCTAACCCTCTTTTTACATATTCTTGTCCTTTTATATGAGCAAAATCAGGGATTCCTCTCTCATCTACAGAGAGCTGCTTAGTACTATCACTTATGGAGTTTTCTAGCTCTGGGCCAATTGGTTTAATCTCACTTTCACCAGATAAAATTGAGATTACCTCCTTTAAGTTTCTTACTGCATAGACTTTAATGCCCCCTGCTTCACAAGCTTCATAAGCAGAATCTATAGGGAAAATGCAGGCATCAAAAGACTCTTTTGCAGCGTGGATTGCTACAGCAAGAGCACCAGGAACAGATCTCAAAGAACCATCTAAAGCAAGTTCTCCCATCATTAAATATCTACTGAGAGAACTAAAAGCATATTGCCCCGAGGCGGCCAATATCCCAATAGCAATTGGCAAATCAAAAGCCGATCCCTCTTTTTTTATATCGGCAGGTGCAAGATTTACCGTAATTCTTTTGCCTGGTATTTTTGCATCCAATGTATGTAACGCTGTAGAGATCCTTTGCTGGCTTTCCCGTACGGCATTATCGGGTAATCCCACTAAATAAAAACTTATCCCTTGAGAAACATCTACTTCTACCGTAACAGTAATAGCCTCTATACCAATGCACGAGGCGCAATAAGTCCGACACAACATTTTTTATGACAAACCTATCTTTTAAACTCTAAATTTTGCCATACTAGCAAGATATTTATCTAATTTCGAATAATTATTATCTAATCTTATGCATTTGACTCTTATTCTATATCTTTGAGATATTATTTCGATGAAGAATGAAGAGTGTTCAAATAAAAAACATAGAGGGGTTAGATGGAGCTGCTCGTGAGTTTCTGGCTCAGGTTGGAGGTTATTCTGTGATTGCATTTTATGGTGCGATGGGAGCAGGTAA
>JBAYBU010000022.1:0-9679 GCA_041669105.1 Bacteroidales bacterium
GACATTGCATATACCTCTGCCTCTACTGCCGAAAACCAGAAAGTATCAGAAAAAGTATAAGCTAAGGCACCTACTACGCCGGCACCCAACACTGCAATAACAGAGCCTAAAGAGAGAGTCTCTCCCCCCTTTTCAATAATTCTTATACCAAGGTGAGTTATTGTCCAAAACAGAAACATTATAGTTAAACCAGAACAGATTGCGCTCATTGCATTCACCATCATTGCAGCACTTTGAGCACCAGCAAACATAGTAAAAAAGCGCGCTATTAACTGAAAAACGGGGTTTCCAGGAGGGTGGCCTATTTCTAACTTATAAGAAGAGGCTATAAACTCTCCACAATCCCAAAAGCTTGTAGTTGGCTCAATAGTAGAGAGATAAACAAACGAAGCAACCAATAGAAGCACTACTCCTAAAATGTTGTTAATTTTTTTGAACTTTCTTAAATCCATGATATTCTGTTTCCTGTTATATTAGAGAATAATAGACAAAGATACTATTTTGAAATTTTCTGCCTAAATTTGCACAAAATAATTATACTATGGCACAAAATGATTGGAAAAGTAGGCTTGGAGTAGTATTCTCTACCAATCCCGAATTTGGTTACCAAAATGAGCAAGAAGAAGAGACTAAAGAGATAGTTGCAAATGATAAGCAAAAGCTTACTGTCTCTTTAGACAAAAGAAACAGGAGGGGCAAGCAGGTTACCATTGTTACAGGTTATAGGGGTAGCGCACAAGCACTAGAAGAGTTAGAGAAAATATTAAAAACGAAATGTGGTACAGGTGGGAGCGCAAAAGATGGAGAGATAATAATACAGGGAGATTTTCGCAGTAAGGTTGTATCAGTTTTGGAAAGTTTGGGATATAATGCCAAAAGAGGAAACTAATGGCACAAAACGATACAATAACTATATCAGACTCTTTAACCTGCCGTTATATAATAATAGACAGAGTACAAGAGGCATCTGTAAAAGAAGTTATTAACCCAGTAGATTCTTTGTGGGGTTCTCAAACACTCTCTAATACATTAACAAGAGAATATAAAACAATCAAACAAGAAAAAAATCCCGAAGAGCATATTATATCAGGGTTTATTTTACTTTTTTTAGTCCTTTTACTTCTCTTTTTTAGAGAGGTAATAGCTACCGTACCTAATATTATTAAAAATTGCTTTAACTTTAGAGCTCAAAGAGTTATAGAAGAGAAACTCGCTTTTGTAAATACGAGAAATATAGCCACTCTTATTGCCGCCCTTTTTCTTACACTTTTTATTGTTCTTACATTTGGCAGCTATTTTAAGGCATCTACCGGTATAGAAGAATATATGCTAATACCTGCTTCTTTTGGAATAATGACAAGTTACTGGATATTTAAAAGCTTACTATTAAAATTTGCAGGATGGGTGTCTAAGGTTAAATATCCATTTTGGCTAATAGGGAAATTTGGATACAATCACCTTATTTTGGCCTCAATTTTTACAATCCCAGTAATTATCGTACCAATTTTTATTTCTAGTTTTAACGAGGCGTTACTAATTAAATTACTAATTATAAGTTATTTAGCTATCTTTATTTTATATTCTATAAGAGTTTACCAAATAATCATCTCTTATCATTTTTCTCTCTTTTTTTATATTTTGTATATTTGCACCGTAGAGATTTTGCCTATTGCACTATTAACCAATTTTTTACTTTCTTACCAATAATATGAAAATTAAGAAAATACTTATATCTCAGCCAGCACCTGCCAATGGTTCTCCTTATGCCGACTTAATTGCAAAACACAAAGTTGATATAGATTTTATTCCTTTTTTTACAGTAGAACCTGTTCATTCTAAGGAGTTTCGCCTTCAAAAAATCAATATTCCAGAATTCACAGCTATCGTTTTTACCTCTAGAACTACAATTGATGTTTTTTTTAATCTTTGTGAAGAGCTCAGGATTGCTATACCAGAGTCTATGAAATATTTTTGTATCTCGGAGGCAATTGCTCTTTACCTGCAAAAACATATAATTTATCGTAAAAGAAAAATATTCTTTGGAAATGGAACCCCTGCATCCATATTAGAGGCAATAGGAGTTAAACATAAATCCGAGAATTTTTTACTTACAGTAGCAGATAACTATAGGTCCGACATAAATCGCCAATTCGCAAAGGCCAAACTTAAACATTCTAGTGCAATCTTGGTTAAAACGGTGAGCTGTGATCTTAGTAACCTAGATATCACACAATATAACATAGTAGTTTTCTATAGTCCTTCGGATGTTAAGTCTCTTAAAAAAAATTACCCCAATTTTACTCAAGGGAATTTGGAGTTTGCAACATTTGGCCCAGCAACACTAAAAGCTTTAAAAGCTGCAAAACTGGTCTCTAACATTAAAGCACCCACTCCAGAGGCCCCATCTATTGCAAAAGCACTCTCACTATATTTTGAACAGAAATAAATTAAGCTTTGGCAAGAGCGCAAAATTGTGCTCCGTAACGAGAATTTCACAAGTTTTTCGCGAAGGGAAGATAGTTTTTAACTACCCTTTTAAAATATATTATCTACCAAATGAAACCTCTATATCTAAAGTTTTAATCTCTGTTCCCAAACGTTCCTTTAAAAGCGCAGTTCAGAGAAATAGGATAAAAAGAAAAATTCGCGAATCACTTCGCCTGATGCAATTTCAAATATTCTGCACAAAAGGATTCGATATTTGTATTATTTATATTGGTAAAGAGATACCTTTGTTCAATAAAGTATCTGCAAAAATCAAAGATGTTCTGGAAAAAATTAATAACCACGCTCAAGAAAATTTTGATACTCCCTTTTTTGGTGGTGATTAAATGCTACCAATACTGTATATCCCCACTTAAACCGCCCAGTTGTAGATACACTCCAACATGTTCGGCATACTCTATTGAAGCACTAAAAAAACATGGCCCTATAAAAGGGTTGTGGTTGGCTATAAAAAGAATTTTAAGTTGTAACCCATGGGGAGGGAGTGGCTACGATCCTGTGCCTTAATTTTTAAAACCCAAATCTTGCCATTAGTCTCTCTTTATCGGGTTCTCCTCTAGTAAGAATCTCTAACTCCTGTTTGGCTATTTTTTTAATGTCTAGTAGCACTAAGCCATCTACACAATAGTTAAAATCGGAGTCTACATTATATCTAACAATCTTACAATTTATTTTTATATATTTCTTAACTAAGGTAGGTAAGCGGTACTCATTATTACTTATCTTCATAAGAAACCTATCGAACTTCTCTATTGAATCCATTTTATTAAACAGTAGAAACTCAGGGGAGCTTCTTAAATAATCAGGGAAGAATGGATTCCTTGGGATCACATGTTCCTCTATATCACCAGCAGAGTGGTTGTTTTTAAGATAATAGATCATTAAACTCCTATAGAACTTGGGATACCAAGAGCTTATACTTACAGGCCCAAGTAAATATTTTACATTCTCGTTTTTTACAACTGAATAAAAGAGCCCTTTTATTAGAAGAACAAGCGGTAGAGCCTCTTTTTGATACTCCAACACTACAAAAGATCGGCCCAACTCTAAAGAGTGCTCCAATATTTTCTCAAATGGTTTTTCATAACTAAATAGAGTTTGGGTATAAAAACCTTTCAACCCTTTTTTCTTCATTATCTCTTCTCCAAAACCAAGGCGGTATGCTCCTGCCAAACGAGTATTACGTTTATCCCAAAGAATAAGGTGTTTGTAGTATTGGTCATACTCATCTAAATCTAAAGGACGGCCTGTACCCTCTCCTACAGCTCTAAAGGCCTCTTCTCTTCTTCTACCCACCTCGTGCATAACTAGAGGGATAGAGCTAGAATCGGTAAGGTAACAGCTAAAATTACCTGTTGTAAAAAGAAATTTATCGGCACCAAGTAAATTTATCTCTTTTTGCATTGCTCTTCTGTTTTTAGGAAGTGCAATAGGTTCTATGTTTTTTCTCTCTTTTATTTTTAATTCTTGAATAATATTTGCCTCTAAAGCGTAAACTCTAGCTCTAAGAGAAGAGCCTAGAAGATCTATCCCCTTGTATTCTTCTATCTCCGAGACCGATATAGGTTTACCAATACAAATTCTTATGTTTTTATTTCGCTTATTAAGAAGCTCTCTGGGGAGCCTTAGAGTCCTAAAAACGGGATGAATTTTACCTATCCAATGAAAAAATCTAGAGTTAGATCCATGAAAATAGACAGGAATGACAGGAGCTCCCGCATTTTTTATCATCTTTACCATAGGGGCTTGCCACTCTTTATCTTTTATAAATGCAGAGCCATAGTGTGTAGAAACTTCTCCCGCAGGGAACAGTGCAATTGCATCTCCATTTTTTATAGCCTCTAAAGCTCTTCTTATCCCTATAAAACTGCCTGCCATTTTAGGGTTGCCTGTGAATGGATTTACAGGTAAAAAGAAATCAGATAAATTGGGTATATGTGATAAAATAAAATTAACCAGAAACTTAATATCGGGCCTTACAGAGCTAAAGATATGCATAAGTATAATCCCATCTATACCACCAAATGGATGATTAGAGGTAACAATAAAAGGCCCCCCCTGAGGTATATATTCCAACTCTTTTTCATTTATCTCAAACGTAACATTCAGCTCTTTTAGTAGAGCACCTGTAAACTCTCTGCCACTATATTTTTCTATCCGAGCATATAGCCTATTTACTCTGTTAAGGCCAGTAATACATATAAAAATGGAAGCAACAATGTCGCCTAGAATCCCCCTGAGTTTAAAAGCCTTTTTAATATGGCCCCTGGTAATGAATTTGCTTGTCATATTGAAGCACAAATATAAGATATTTACTACTTTTACAAAAAGAGTGTTGCTATAATAACAATATATGTCCAAGAAAGAGCATAAAATATCTATTAAAGAGAGAGTTAAATCATTACCTCAACTACCCGGAGTTTATCAGTTTTACAATAAAGAGGGGGTAATAATATATATTGGGAAAGCAAAAAATTTAAGAAGCCGAGTCTCTCAATATTTTAACTCAAAAGAAGGTTTTAGCCGTAAAACAGAGGCTATGGTCTCTAAAATAGATAATTTGCGACATACAGTAGTAGAGAGCGAAGAAGATGCTTTTTTACTGGAAAATAATCTTATAAAAGAGTACTTACCAAGATACAACGTAATGCTTAAAGATAGCAAGACCTATCCTTGGATCTGTATTAAGAATGAACCCTTCCCCAGAGTTATGATCACTCGCAGAGTAATAAAAGACGGATCACTCTATTTTGGCCCCTATAGCTCTGCATCACAAGCTCGCAATTTGGTAGAATTTGTCTCTTCTATCTATTACCTTAGGGATTGTAAACTCAATTTAACAAAAGAAGCGATCAGAGATAAAAATTACCGTCCCTGCCTTAAATATCACATAGGTAGGTGTAAAGCTCCCTGCATATCGCTTTTTTCTGAAGAGGAGTACAAAGAGCAGATAACAGGCATTATCTCAATATTAAAGGGAGAAAGCAGATCTCTTATAAAAATGTTTAGAGACAAGATGAACCATGCTGCATCACAGCTTTTGTTTGAAGAGGCTAAACTTTACAAAGATAAAATCGACTTAATTACCAATCACAACAGCAAATCAATTATTGTAAGCCAAAGCATCTCTAATATAGATGTTTTTTCTCTGGTATATGAGGGCAACAACGGATATGGAAACTTTATGAGAGTAGTAGATGGGAGCATAATTCAATCTCTCAATTTAGAGTTTAAAATCCCTATAGAGGAGAGTAAAGAGAGCATTATGACAAAGTTTATAACAGAGATCCACAATAAAGCAGGTAACAATTCAAAAGAGATGTTAGTATCACACTACCCAGACATTGAGTCTCTTAAACAAAAATGCCATATCCCAAAAAGAGGAGATAAACTTTATCTACTAAAATTAAGTTATAAAAATGCATCTCTCTTTCAAAAAGAGAGACTAAAGCAAGAAGAGAGACTAAGGCCACAGGAGCATCAAGAGAGGGTGATGGAAATCATGAAAAAAGAGTTGAGTTTAGATCAATCCCCCTTACATATAGAGTGCTTTGACAACTCAAATATTCAGGGCAAATTTGCAGTTGCTGCATGTGTCGTTTTTAAAAATGGAATGCCGAGTAAACGTGACTATAGGCATTTTAATATAAAAACAGTTGTTGGAGCTAATGATTATGCCTCAATGAAAGAAGTTGTAAGCCGCCGTTACTCAAGAGTGCTCAAAGAGGGGGGGGAATTACCTCAGTTGATAGTTATTGATGGAGGTAAAGGACAACTTAGCTTTGCCTGGCAAGCTCTAAAGGAGTTGGGTTTAGAAAATAAAATAAAGCTAATTGGTATAGCCGAAAGGTTAGAAAAATTAATTATTCCCGGAGATCCCAATCCTCTGTTTTTAGATAAGAACTCCGTTACCTTAAGAAAAATAATGCACCTTAGAGACGAGGCTCATCGCTTTGGAATTGCTCACCACAGAAAAAAGAGAAGTAAAGCACAAATAGAGTCCCAACTACGTACAATCCCTGGCATTGGAGAAAAAAGCGAGCAAAAACTTCTTAGAGCATTTGGCAGCACCACCGCTATAAAAAAAGCATCTCTAGAAGAGATAGCAAAACACGTAGGTAAAAAAGCAGCTACAGCTATTCTTGATCATTTTGGGACAGCCTTATCCAAGTAACCCACCCGTTCAAAGAGTTTGCTAAATAGAAAAGCCACATAATAACCATAAGCATAGAGTGAGACTCACCCTTAGTAAAAGCCACAACCCACATAACTACACTTATTATATTTACAACCACCCAAAGCGCCCACTGCTCCATATATCGGCGTACCATTAAGTACATAGCAATAATAGAAAGTATAGTAGTAGATGCATCTTTAATAGGTTGAGGATCTTTTAATAAATCTAGTATCCAAGCAGTAATAGCAACTGTAGCAATAGTGAATAACAATAAAAGCACCCTCTCTTTAGTTACCATTCTTTTTGCCATTACAGTAACAGATTGCTCGTGACTACGTTTACCAATCCAACTATACCATCCTACAAACTGCATTGGTAGATAGTAAAAAGCATTCAAAGCAGAGTCTCCATAAAGAGCAGCTTTATAAGAGATCCAAGCATATAAAGAGACATTTATCAAACCAAATAGATAGTTAAAAATATTACCCTTTGCTACTAGCACCACACAAATAACACCAGTTATACCTGCAATAGAACCAATAATATCAAAATCTTTTTCTAGCAAAGAGTAAATTACATTTACACTAATGATTCCAACTATCAAAAACCAGTCAAAAGGTTTTAAAGTGTTTAATTTTTCAAATTTTATCATCTTCTTTTTACTTTGGTGAATTTCTAAACTACTCTATTACTTAAAAGTTTATAGAGGTGTCTGGAATAAAAATTCAAAAAATGTTCTCTTATCTGCAGTATACCCGGCACGAACTCCTACCGAAAGAGGGTAAGATATCGTTAGCAAATTAAGATCTAAAACTATATCGCTACCCGCAGAATAGAGATTTTCATATCCAGTTTGCGAAGCATTCCTACAGTAACTAATAAATGGAACCAATCTAAAACGTTTTATATAGAGCAAAGAAGTTAACGAAATATCTCCTGTATATAAAGGCATAGCATACTCTGCACTTATAGAAGCCGCCCATTTGCTGTAGCGATCTAAATAGCCAGGAGGGAAAGAGATTGCATTAGAGATTAAATAATTTTTACCCCCCGTAAATTGTTTTTGTGCCGAGGCAAAAACTCTTAGTCCATGGCCTTTTAATATCCCCGGGGTGTATAAGTAAGCCGATGAATATAGCAAATAACCAAAATTCTCGCCCGAAAAAGGCACTCCAGAAAACTGAAAATTCACTCCATATCCTCGACGAGGGAAAATATCCCTAAGAGACATATTAAGTACGTTGTATAAATTTAGTCCCACACTCAAATATTGATAATTAGAGAACTTATGATTGTTGTAAGAGTAGTATGCATCATTGGTATAACGCCACAAAAGACGAGGAACCACTCCTCTGCTCCACCCTCCTTTACTGTAGTTCAAAGGTAAATAGAGCATTATATGAGACTTTATATATGGAGAGCCTGCTATAGTATCATTTTTATGAGATAGCTTACCATTTAGACCTCTCTCTAAAGTAATCTCCTCTCTATCTCTATCATTAATATCACTTTTTATCTCTATTGCAGGGTACAAACCTTTATAGGTAAACTTAAAATGCCCAGAGTGAAAGCCATTATGCCATGAGTAACCAGCCATTGTATAAGCAGTACTTAGGCTATTTTGTGAATAAAATGTAAAACCAAGAGAAGCCAATTCATAGGTGTTTTCGTAGGAGAGTTTCTTAATATTATCAATATTATAATAGATAGGTGCCCAAGAGTGTATCCTAAATAGATGTAAAGCTTTAGAGTACCTTCTAGAAGCATAACCTATTTCATTTGGGACCACTAATGTGTCTGCAAGAAAACCAGCCTCTTTAGATAAGTCTTGTGCAACTTGATCTATATATGGAGTCTCAAATGTACTAGGCCTATTAGCAAGGGTACTCTCTTTTGCTCTAATAAGGTCGTATCCATTTTTAGAAAAGTCACTTATCACTATTGAACCATCTTTAGAAAGCAAATAGCCCGATATCCCAAATCTTACATTTGTAACTTGAGTTACTAAATCTTTATCAATATCATAATTATAAAGATTTTTCACACCATCTAAGTCAGAAACAAACCAGAGCTTATCACTCTTCTCTTCAAATGAGAGGTCACTAATAATTTTATTCCCTGGTTTTACTACTTCTCTCCATTCAAAATTTTCACTCAATAAAGAATCTTGACTCTCTATTAAAGCAAAAACTCTATTTTCCCTATCGCAAGTTGCACTTACATAAACACCTCTTTTTAAAAGATCATTATATTTTGCAAAGGCACTCTCTTTGAGCCTATATCCCTCTGGGGCAAAAATCTCTTCTATTTGATGTATCCCTTTAATTTCCTTAGGTATAGAGAATATTACAATAGAAGATTTACCAGTTACACTGTAAGATATCACAAGCAAAGTGTCTCCCAAAGAAGAGAATGAAGGGTTAAAATACCTTTTGCCCTCTGTTAGTCTCTCAGTTACGCCAGTCTCTATCTCGTATGAAAAAATATCTGAGAAATTCTCTAGCTCCCATCTCTTACTTCCAATATACTCAGTCCAAAATATTTTTCCATCACTAATTTTAAGAGGAGAACTAACTCTACCCATATATCTAATAAATACCTCCTCTCCATTGGCATCCATAGCTACCAAGCGATTAATCATATTTAAATCGCTCTTTAGAGAATAGACAACTCCATTGTGCTCTACAGGGTAAAGATATTTTCTATAATCTTGATTTGCTAGAGAGAGATCTATGCTTTTATCTAAATAAGCTCCCAAAGTAAAAGGAGCTCTTAGCGAATCTTCTTTTGCCCATCTCTTGGTAAAAGTTTTTTTAAGCTCTTCAAAATTCTCTTCTCTTGTAAGACCTGTATGCTTTTTATATCCCTTGCCCTGTGCCCCTAAATCGTAAAAATGTGAGATTACATAATCGGTAACCTCTCCTAAGTAGTTATAATTATTTGCATGAGAACGCACAAACGAACTGAATAGGTATCCAAAGCTATATACATTAGGCA
>JBAYBU010000023.1:0-9597 GCA_041669105.1 Bacteroidales bacterium
AGGCGCAATCACGCTATTTTGGAAAGGAGGTAGAAGATGAGTTGGAGTGAATTTATCTATTTTGCTGCAGGCGCAATCACGCTATTTTGGAAAGGAGGTAGAAGATGAGTTGGAGTGAATTTATCTATTTTGCTGCAGGCTCCTTGTTTTTATGGACATTGGGTGTTGTATTGCTTTATCTATTAAAGAGAAGAGTAGTGGCCAATATTGCAATAGTTGCAGGCATTGTTCTGTTTGCCTCCTTTATAGTAGGACTTTGGATAGGTCATGGCCACCCGCCGCTCAGAACAATGGGCGAGACTCGATTATGGTACTCTTTCTTTATTGTTATTGTTGGTTTTGCTACATATATGCATTGGGGTTACAAGTGGATTATGGCTTATAGTGTGGTTGTTTCGGGAGTTTTCATTTTAGTTAATCTCTTAAAACCAGAAATCCATACCTCTAACCTAATGCCTGCTCTCCAAAGCTTATGGTTTGTACCACATGTTACAGTTTACATCTTGTCTTATGCTCTACTTGGAGCAGCCACAATCGCCTCTTTCATTGCAATTAAAGAGGTAAAAAATGGGAACGAAAGACTTATGCCCCTTGTAGATAACTTAGTCTATATTGGACTCGGCTTCCTTTTGATGGGAATGTTTATGGGCGCACTTTGGGCCAAAGAGGCTTGGGGAGACTTTTGGTCTTGGGACCCTAAAGAGACCTGGGCATTTATTACAGGAGGAGCCTATCTTGTATATATTCACTCACGCATTATGAATTACAAACTAAAATATTTGCTTTGGCTATTGCCTATAGCTTTTATACTATTAATGATTACTTGGGTAGGAGTTAATTACCTAACTGCTGCTCAATGGAGTATCCATGTTTATTAAAACTAAAGCTGCATTAAAAATAGATAAGGGGCTTTATGTAAAGTTAGCCCCTTGTTGCTTAAGTAGAAATTGCTGATTCCTAAAATAATCCAGTAATATTTCCGTCGTTATCAATATCGATACTCTCAGAAGATGGTGTCTCTGGGAGACCTGGCATACGCATAATTGCACCAGTAATTGGTACTAAAAATCCTGCTCCCGATGCTATCTCTATTTCACGAACGGTTATTATAAAGTCTTTTGGCCTTCCAAGTAGATCTGGATTGTCTGAAAGTGACTTTTGGGTCTTAGCCATACATATTGCAAGATTTTCTAATCCTAAATCTTTGATCCTTGCAAGGTTTGCTTTGGCTTTTGCAGTGTAATCTACAGCCTCGGCACCATAAATTTTCTTAGATATAGTCTCAATTTTCTTCTCTACGCTATCTGTCAAAGGATAGAGAGGTGTGAAACTAGGGCAGCAACTTTCTGTAGCTTCAACTACCAGTTGTGCAAGTTCCTGAGCACCTGCACCACCTTTACCCCACACATCAATCGCAGAAACGGGGATATTTTTACTCTTACAGAAAGTAACTACAAAGTCTATCTCTTCTTGAGTGTCTGATGTAAACCTATTTACTGCTACTACTGGAGCCAAGTTAAATAGTTTAATGTTCTCTATATGTTTTTCTAGATTTTCAATTCCTTTTTCTAGATACTCTACTCCTGGGCTCTGAATCTCTTTAAGTGGCTGGCCTCCATGATATTTTATAGCTCTTATGGTTGCTACTAAAACAGCGGCGTTAGGTGATAAATCTGCACTGCGGCATTTTATATCAAGGAATTTCTCGGCACCCAAGTCAAACCCGAACCCAGCCTCTGTAATAGTATAGTCTGTTAGAGACAGAGCTGTTTGTGTAGCAAGAACCGAGTTGGTCCCCTGTGCAATATTGGCGAATGGGCCACCGTGAATAATGGCTGGTGTACCTTCCATTGTTTGAACTAAGTTTGGTTTGATTGCATCTTTTAATAGTGCCGCCATTGCTCCGTTAACTTTTAAGTCTCTGGCATAAATAGGTTTTTTATCTAGCGTGTAACCGATAAAAATATTACCAAGCCTCTTTTTTAAATCCTCTCTATCTTTTGCAAGACACAAGATGGCCATAACTTCTGATGCCGCGGTTATATCAAACCCAGTCTCTCTTGGAATTCCATGAGTTGTGCCACCCAATCCAGCTACTATTGAACGTAGCGAACGATCGTTCATATCCATTACCCTTTTCCAAGTAACAGTTCTAGGGTCAATATTAAGTGAACGGGTTTTACTTTGAATATTATTTGCAATAATTGCCGAGAGTAAGTTATTTGCTTTCTCTATAGCTGCAAAGTCTCCAGTAAAGTGAAGGTTTATATCTTCCATTGGAAGCACTTGGGAGTAACCCCCACCAGTTGCCCCACCTTTTATTCCAAATACTGGCCCTAACGAGGGCTCTCTAAGTACTACAGCAGAGCGTTTCCCTATACGGTTAAGAGCTTGAGAAAGTCCAATAGAAACTGTAGTTTTACCCTCTCCTGCAGGAGTTGGTGAAATGGCAGAGACTAAAACTAGTTTGCCGAATTTACTTCTGTCTATATAAGTAAGAGGGAGTTTGGCTTTATACTTACCATATAATTCAAGATCGTCTGGGTCTATTCCAAGTTGCTTTGCAATTTCTTCAATTGGCCTCATAGTAACTTTGTGCGAAATTTCCTGATCGGTCATAATATTAATTTTAATGATTTTTTATTTAAATTGAATTAGATCAAAGATAAACATTAAAAATATATTTTTTATTTATCTTTACGACTGACACATTTAACAATAATATGGAATGAAAAGAATTCTAATAACCGGAGGAGCTGGATTTATAGGTTCTCATTTGTGTACTCGCCTGTTGGAAGATGGTAATGATGTAATTTGCTTAGATAATTTTTTTACTGGTTCAAAAAATAATGTTCTTAGCCATATTGGTAACCCCCGTTTTGAACTTGTGAGGCACGATGTTATTTTCCCTTATCATGCAGAGGTAGATGAGATATATAATCTAGCGTGCCCTGCCTCTCCAGTCCATTATCAGCACAATGCAATTAAGACCATTAAAACTTCTGTGATGGGAGCCATTAACATGTTGGGATTGGCAAAACGTTTGAATGTCAAAATTTTACAGGCTTCTACAAGCGAAGTTTATGGCGACCCTGCTATACACCCACAACCAGAAAGTTACTGGGGAAATGTAAACCCTATAGGTATCCGTTCTTGTTACGACGAGGGTAAAAGATGTGCCGAGACACTTTTTATGGATTACTATCGTCAAAATAGAGTTAAAATAAAAATAGTAAGAATCTTTAATACTTATGGGCCAAATATGCACCCATGCGATGGTAGGGTAGTCTCTAATTTTATAGTTCAAGCACTCTCTAATAAAGAGATAACTTTATATGGTGGTGGAGATCAAACTAGAAGTTTTCAATATGTCTCTGATTTAGTAGAAGGTCTCATCAAAATGATGGCAACAGACGATTCCGTTACTGGGCCAGTAAATATTGGAAGCCCTAACGAGTTTACTATAAAGGAGCTTGCACAAAAAATTGTAAGGCTCACTAACTCTTCTTCAAAATTTGTATTCAAAGCCCTTCCAATGGACGATCCTAAACAAAGACAGCCCGATATTCGTTATGCGAGAGAACTCCTTAATTGGGATATCTCAATAGAGTTAGAAGAGGGCCTTAAAAAAACAATAGATTACTTTAGGAACCTGGACGATAATCATAATGGATATTAATAATTCGGATTTTACAATACTTATAGTAGACGATGTAGATGCTAATATCTTATTACTAAAGCTTCTTATTTCTAAAGCTGGCTATAAAACATTAAGTGCTTCAAATGGTAAAGATGCCCTTGATATTATTATTAAAGAGAGCCCCGATCTTATCTTACTAGATATAATGATGCCGATAATGGATGGGCATGAGGTGGCAAAGAGGCTTAAAGTTATCCCAGATAAATCCAAAATTCCAATAATATTTCTCTCGGCACTTAACTCTACCGAAGATATTGTTCAAGGTTTTAAATTAGGAGCTGCCGATTATGTAACAAAACCATTTAATAAAGATGAGTTACTTATACGTATAAACCATCAGATAAGCCTAGTACATGCAAAGAGAACCATTGAAAGACAAACTATAGAGCTTAAAAAAACTATTAAAGGGAGAGATAAACTTTACTCTGTTATTGCTCATGATTTACGATCTCCTATTGCTTCTATTAGAATGGTTATGGATGTGCTCATTAATGGAGTTCCAAAAGAGGTGTTAGACCCCGATATGTATGAGCTACTTATTATGGCCAATAGATTGACAGACGATAGTTTTACACTGTTAGACAATCTTCTAAAGTGGACAAGAAGCCAAACAGGCAGATTAAATATTGTTTTTCAAGACGACATTCATATTATGAATTTAGTTACAGGAGTTATAGAGGTGATGAGGGGTGTGGCCAAACTTAAAGATATTACTATTAATTTGCATGGGACTACTAACAGAACTGCTAGATTAGATATAGATATGATCAAAACTGCTCTAAGGAACCTTGTGAGCAATGCAATTAAATTTAGTTACGACCACTCTATTGTAGATGTTCTTATAAAGGAAGAAGAGAGCAGAGTTGTGATTGAAGTTAAAGACAAAGGCGTGGGAATAAATGAGGAGAAACAAGAGTTTTTATTGAAAACAGACACTCATTTTACTAGTTTTGGCACCGATAATGAAGAGGGTTCGGGATTGGGGCTTTTACTGTGTAATGAGTTTGTAAAAAAAAATGGAGGTTCTTTTTGGTTTACATCTAAAGAGGGGGTAGGGAGTACTTTTGGTTTTGATATTCCAACTCACAAAAAATAGGTTTGTGATTGCTTAGTTTCGAATTTATAATTTTATGAGATATAATTTTGAAATGGTTACTTACTAAAACCATATCTATTCTCATTAAATTGAATGTTCGCCAATAAGTGCCCCCAAGGCCAACCCCTTTTTCTATAAAACTATCTGAAAGGTTGTTTCCCTTTATGGTGCTATATACATATCCATGGGGGGTATCATTAAAGTCTCCACAAACTATAACAGGATAAATGGTAGTATCAATAATAGATCTCACAATTTTTGCTTGATTTGCTCTCATTAAAAAATTCTCTCCAGCTTCTTTTAACATATATTTTAACCCACGAGGATAAGAGAAATAAAAGCCTGTGGTTTGCAAATGGTTGTTAATAACCCTTACTGTATCTTTCTCAATAAGAAGATCGGCCCACATAAAACTGTTACCAGTATTAGGAAATTTAATTTGGGAGCTTCTTAAGATAGGATACTTGCTAAATATTGCCATACCAATAGAGTTGTTATTACTGGTATAAATTGCATTGTACTTCATTGAATCAAACTCATCTATTATCTCATTTAGATTATAATGTGCAACGGCCTCAAATTTTTGCATAGCTAAAATATCTACCCCTTTATCTTGCATGAGTCTAGCAATTGCTAGTGCCTTTATCCCATTGGAATGGTTAAAGTAATTTACATTATATGAGCAGACAGTGAGGTTAATAGAGCTATCATTGGAGCTAGCACTTAGGTTAATGCCAAAAATAGCTGTTATGTATTTATGATTTATAGAGATAGCAAGGAGAGGGATTAAAAACCATATCCTTTTATGAAAGAGCCAATATATTATGAGAGAGATGTGAAAAATTACGATAAATGGTGCTAAAGTAGAAGCATACTGGAGCCAAAGAGTATCTTGGGGGTTAATCAAGTCTGCCTTATTTATTAGAATAGAGAGGATTAGACCTGCAATTGTAACTAACAACATTATGCCTCTAAAGTATAACCTTACAGCTTTAACTCCCATATTATTTATGACGTAAGTTACAAAAATAAGATTAATTTTTCAAAAAATAAACATTGTTCTATTTGCGTCATATCTTTTGTTTATATTTAAGCCAAATTTCGATTTTTAAAACTATACAACAGTGTGAAGAAAAAAGTATTAATAGTAGACGACAAATCAACCATTGCCAAAATTATAGAGGTGTATATATCAGAAACGTTTGAATGTATTTTTTTTGAAGACCCTATTAAGGCGATTGCTTGGCTTTCTAAGGGTGATCTTCCCGATCTAATTATTTCTGATATCAATATGCCTAATATGTCTGGTATAGAATTTTTAGATTTTATCAAAAAAAATGATCTATTTAAATCTATTCCTTTTGTTATACTTTCTAGTGAAGATAGTACTTCTCAAAAAATTGCATTGCTAGAAAAAGGTGCCGATGATTACATATCTAAACCTTTTAACCCTATGGAACTTAAAGTTAGGTTAAAAAAAATAGTATCTTGATTGTATATCCAATATATGTAGGTAAAGCAGAAGAGATAATTTCTCACTATAAATCTCTTCTTAAGAACAACCTTGTGGTTGCTCCCAATTGCGAAATTGCCGAAAAAAGGATTAAACTTAATAAACAGGAGGGGCCATTGCTTATTCTGTTTGAAAAAAGCGGAATAGAACTTGATTTACCCTCTATAAAGTATCTGAAATCTAAATTCCCAAGAGCATATATAGTGCTTGTTACCGATAAAATTAAAAAAGAAGAGATTCCACAATACCAAAGAGTTGGAATAAGTGATACAGCTCCACCTACCATATCTCAAGAGAGACTTAAGAATGGACTAGAGTTTATAGAGAGGAACCAAGAACTTATTTTATCCTCTTTTCATAAACAACAGCCGCTTGGTATTTATAAACCGCCCTTGTGGAAAAGGTCTTTCGATCTATTTTTCTCATTAGTTGTAATTATTGTGTTATCACCGCTGCTTATTATCACCGCTCTTGCAATTGTTATTGAGAGTAAGGGAGCACCAATTTATAAATCTAAAAGGGTTGGTAGTAATTATACTGTCTTCGATTTTTTTAAATTTAGATCTATGTATAAAGATGCCGACCAAAAACTTAAAGAATTTATGAGCCTTAATCAGTATAAAGATATTGAGCCCGAGAATTATTTGGAATATAGAGATGTAGATAAAGTTGGAGTGAATGAGAGGGAAGCAGAAGAGCACTATTTTGTGTCGGACCATGAGGTGATTTCAGAAAAAGAATTTTTAAGAAAAAAACATATTAAGCAGAGAGATAATTTTATTAAATATGAGAATGACCCTAGAGTTACTAAAGTTGGAAAAATAATCCGTAAATTTAGCATAGATGAACTACCACAATTAATTAATATTGTAAAAGGGAATATGTCTATAGTAGGCAACCGTCCACTACCTCTTTATGAGGCAGAACAACTTACTAGTGACCAATATATAGATAGATTTATGGGGCCTAGTGGGCTTACTGGTCATTGGCAGGTAGAGAAAAGGGGAGATTCGGGCAAGTTATCTCCAGAGGAGAGGAAGCAATTAGATGTATTTTATGCAAAAAACTACACTTTTTGGATGGATATAAAAATTATTTTTAAAACCTTTACTGCATTTATCCAAAAAGAGAATGTATAATAACTGAAACGAATGCGAAAAATATTCATACCACTTCTGTTAATATTGTTAGCTTCTGCAAAGCAAGGTTTTGCCCAGGATAGTACTATAAATGATTTGCTTAATTTACAGCTCCCCCCACTAGAAACTCTTTTTGAGGGAGCTCATAAAAGCTCTATGGTAGAGTTTTACGAATATAGAATGGAGGGCGAAGAGTTAACATTAAAAACAGAAAAAAGGAAGTGGCTAAGTTACTTTAGTGGATATGCCAGTTACCAATATGGTGTTATGGGACTTAACAATTACTCAAATATTGGGGCCGAATTTCCTGTTATATATCAATACTCTGCATCAAATCAACTTTGGTACAATGCTGGGGCTTCATTAAGGTTTACTTTAGAGGAGTTGTTTGACAGAAAGAATAAAATTAGACGTCAACAACTTAAAATCTATGAGACTTTGAAGGAGAGAGACATGTGGTATGACGAGCAAAGAATTAAAATTATTGAGTTGTATGTTAAGGCACAGGAGCTTCTTAACAACTTAAAATATGTTATAGAAATGTTTACATTTTCAGATGTAAACTATGGAGATCTTGAAAAAGAGTATATAATGGGTTCTATTTCAGCTCACACTTTAAGTATAGCAAAAGGACAACAGGTACAGGCGTTCTTACAGTTAGAGCGAGTGAAATCCGAATTAAATATGGCAATATTAAAATTAGAAATTTTATCCAACACCAAGATTATTAATAGGTAATTTATGGAGATTTTCTCTCAGATTTTTAGACTATTATATAGAATAAGATTTTGGCTTATTTTTGGGCCTTTATTTACCACTATAATTGCTATCTATTCTACGAAAAATTTAGTTAGAACATACGAGGTTAGCTCTACGCTGTACACAGGGATAGCTTCTGGTTTTACTATTGAATCTAATGTATCATCTAGTAGGATAGATTGGGGCAGCGTTAATAACGGGATGGATAACTTAATTAGCATTATTAAATCTAAGGCCACTTTAAGAGAAGTGTCGCTTCGTCTTTACGTACAACACATGATTTATGGCGATTCTCTTAGGGATAATAATTATATCAAAGCTTCTAATTATAAACAAGTCTATAGCATAACTCCTAAGGAGGTGAGAGCTCTTATTAACAAAACATCTGAAGAGCAAACTATAAAAAACTTAAATGAATATGAGAAAGCTTCTCCAACTAACTTTGTTTACGGGCTGTTTAACTGGAACCACCACTACTACAGCTATGATGCATTAAGCAAAATAGAGGTTAAAAGATTGTTTGAGAGTGATATGCTAGATCTTAAATATTCTGCTAACGACCCTGGTGTTGCATACAATACTCTACTTTTACTTAACGAAGAGTTTGTTAAACAGTATGAGTTATTAAGATTTGGAGAGACAAATAATGTTATAGAGTACTTTAGAAGAACCCTTGCAGAGTTGGCTAATAGGCTTAGAGTGTCTGAAGACTCTCTAACTCAATACTATATTAATAAGAAAATTATTAATTATGACGAACAGACAAAACAGGTAACTGCACTGTCTCGAGATTTTGATTTAATGTACTACACTGTTTTGTTAGATTATACTAGCTCAGTTGCATTAGTTGACCAACTAAATGAAAAAATCGAATACCAAAAACAACTAATCGAAAACAGCTCACTGTTTCTACAAAAACTTAGTGACATATCTACTTTAAGTGATAAAATTGCAAGAATTAAATTCTTTACTAATGATTCAACTGCCTTTAATTCAGAAGCTTTGAAATCATATAAAGCTAACTTAGCTATAGCAGAAAAGAGCCTAAAGGTTTTGACTGACACCATAGAGGTTAATAGATATACAACAGAAGGATTTGCAACCAAAGAGTACTTAGACGAGTGGTTAGACGCTACTATTAAAAAGACAAAATCCTTTGCAGAACTAGGTGTCATGGAAGAGGTGAGGAAAAGCTTAGATAGCCAGTACTCATACTTTTCTCCTATTGGCTCTACATTAAAAAGAATGGAGAGAAACATTGGTTTTACAGAACAGTCTTACCTATCGGTACTGCAAAGCCTTAATGCTGCTTTAATGAGGCAGAAAACCCTTCAAATGACCTCTGCAGTGCTTAGGCCAATTAATCCTCCCTTGTTCCCGGTAGCACCTA
>JBAYBU010000024.1:0-9551 GCA_041669105.1 Bacteroidales bacterium
AGATCTATTTGTTGCATAAGCTCTAGCATAATATTTTGTAGCAGGAGTTAAATCAATTATATCCGATGTAAAATCTCCTATTCCTAAACCATTATCTGTTTTGAAATTTTGAATAGTGGGGTTTTCTAAAGTATCCCAACAGATACCTTTAGCCAAAATAGGTGCTCCCCCATCTTTTGAAATATTACCTCCGCTTTTGGTAGAATATCCCGAAATATCATAGGCATCTAAAGTTGTTAAAGTAGGTAAGTCGGGGGCTTTATCTTGAATGATTATAAGAGTATCTGCAAGTTTCAACAAAGGTTGCTGAACAACTATTTGAGCCGTTCTATCTTTATTAGTAAAATTTCTTTCAATTCTAAACTGTAAGCTTTCTTTAATAAATGCCTTTGTTTCAAGTTGTGATATCCAAGATTGAGCTACCAAAGGTATGCTCACAACATATTGAACATTGCTACTAAGCTCTACGCTTAGAATTGTTGCTGTATCTATTAAGTTAAACGATTTTGTTGTAAGAATAATTGCGTCTAATTGAGATTGAAGGACATTTATAGTACTTGTGAACGTCCCTTCCTTCTGTTTTAAAGTTATAGAACCGACTCTATCATCGTAAGATTCATTTTTTGCAATATTGAAGTAAAGTTTTGTTTGAGATAAAGACTTTGTGGTATTTCTAGTAATCCACTCCCCAATGATAATTACATCAAATTGAACATTTGCTTTAACTTCAACTTCAATAGTAGTAGCTTCTTTTGAAAGAGTGTATTTATCTTGAGTTACATTAAGAGCAATTTTAGCATTTTGAGTAAAAGATATAGTCTTAGATATGCCTCCCGAAGTAATAGTTATAATGCTGCTTCTTGCATCATAAGAGTCGTTGGCAGTCATAGAAATAATCGCTCCTTTTATTGATGCATCTCCACTAGACGGAGATATAGTACACCAACTTTCAGACGATTTTGCACTCCAACTCTTGTTTGATTTAAAAGAAATAGAGTACAAACCTCCAATTTGGGAAGCAGTAACTTCTGTTTGATTAATTACAAACAAAGTAGGCTCCTCTTTTTGGCATGAGCAAATCATTAAACAGATTGATAGTACTAGTAAAGCATACCTTTTCATAATAACCTCTATATTCTGATACTACAACAACATAGCCTTGATGTAATAACTCCTGTATATACTTAAGACGATCTAGGTTCGAGCTCAGGTAAAGAATTATGAACTACACATTAAGTAGATTATTTTAGCAAAAGAGACATTGTTCTTATCAAATACAATTAAACATACTCCTTTTGAATGAAGTACAACAGTTGATAAGCTTACTAACTATTGCATTAATAATCTAAAACCATCGGCACAAATAAACAACTTAACTATGCTTACTGTTTTGTGATATAATTTGCTTACGAAAAGCTATATTTGTAAATAATTATTAACAAAACAGATAATAATTTCATGAAAGAATATAAAGCTCTGCTTAATCATATAATGGACAGTGGCGTGCTCAAGGGAGACCGCACTGGCACTGGTACTAAAAGCGTTTTTGGATACCAAATGCACATAGATCTTGCCAACGGTTTCCCATTACTCACTACAAAAAAGGTACATCTTAAATCTATAATTTATGAATTACTTTGGTTTATAAAGGGCGATACCAATATTAAATATTTAAACAACCACGGAGTTACTATTTGGGATGAGTGGGCCGATGCAAATGGCGAGCTTGGCCCTGTATATGGCCACCAGTGGCGTTCCTGGAGTTCCTCCGACGGAAACAAAATAGACCAACTTTCACAATTGATAGAGGGAATCAAAAAGAATCCCGATTCGCGCCGCCATATAATTAGCGCATGGAACCCTGGCGAGATAGATAAAATGGCTCTACCACCCTGCCACGCTCTATTCCAATTTTATGTGGCCGATAGCAAATTAAGCTGTCAACTCTACCAACGTAGTGCCGATGTTTTCTTAGGAGTTCCATTTAATATTGCCTCTTATGCCCTGCTAACAATAATGGTAGCTCAAGTTTGCAACCTACAACTTGGCCATTTTGTACACACATTTGGCGATGCCCATATTTACACCAACCATTTTGACCAAGTTACACTCCAGCTCTCGCGTGAACCAAAAGAGCTACCGACTATGGAGATAGACCCTTCTGTTAAGAGCATTTTTGGCTTTGAATATGAGCATTTTACGCTAGAGAACTATAATCCATATCCTGGAATAAAAGCCCCAATCGCAGTATAAAAACTATTTACCTATGAACCAAAACAACCAAAGTAAACCACTCATCTCTATAATTGTAGCCATTTCACTCAACAACGCAATCGGCCGCAATAACCAACTTTTGTGGCATATCTCGGAAGACCTCAAATACTTTAAAAAAGTAACTACCGGGCACACAGTAATCATGGGGCGCAAAACTTGGGAATCTATAGGCCGTCCACTACCCAACCGCCGGAACATAGTAGTAAGCCGTTCACAAAGTACATCTTTAGACAGCTTTAGCAACTCTATAAACAACTCTCTTTTTATAGGTGCCGAGGTCTATTCGTCGCTAGAAAAGGCTCTAGAAGCAGCAAGTAAAAACGGCGAAGTATTTATAATAGGCGGAGGCGAACTCTACAAACAGACTCTACCTATGGCAAATAAGCTCTATCTCACCATAATGAATCAAACTATAGAAGATGCCGACACCTTCTTTCCAAAAATTGATTTTTCCCAGTGGCATGAGAGTGAAAATGAATCACTAGATTACGGCGAGAGAAAACTCCTTCTCAGAAAATAGCACTCCTAACTTAATCATCGCCACGATAATTTTGTGTTGCGCTAGGTGGGAAACTTTTGCCACAAATCTCCGTCCCGATATAAGTTTGCATATAAAAAGAGTAAATTAAGGGATATATTTAGCTTGATGGCAAGCTTTAGCAGAGTAGACCTTAGGTTCTTCTTCTCTATAAGTTGTTCAACAAAATCTATTGAACAATGTCATATACTTTTCTGTTAAAGTTATGTAAGTAAAACTTAAAATTATGATACGTATTATAGTTATGACTGCATTAGCTACACTATTTGCTCTGCCGATTTCTGCTTGTGCAAACAATAGTAGCGAGAAAGAAACAGAAAGTAAAACAGAAAGTATTAATTTAAAAACAGAACAGACAATGACAACACTCAATAAGTTTGAATTCCCAAAATTACCTTATGCCTACGATGCTTTAGAACCTTACATAGACAAAATGACTATGGAGATTCACTATAGCAAACACCACAATGCATATTTCAACAATTTTGTTGCTGCAATAAAGGGAACCGAATTAGAAAACAAAACGATTGAAGATATTTTTGCTAACATAAGCAAACATCCTGCTGCTGTAAGAAATAATGGAGGTGGGTTTTATAACCATGTAATCTATTGGCAAAACATGAAGCTAGATGGAGGTAAACCTTCTGAAAAGCTTGCAAAAGCAATTGATAAAACTTTTGGTTCTTTAGACGGACTTAAAAAACAGTTTTCTGATGCCGGTAAAACCCGTTTTGGTAGTGGTTGGGCATGGCTTAGTGTAGATAGTAAAGGAAATTTATTTGTCTCTTCTACCCCCAATCAAGACAATCCTCTAATGGATGTTACAGAAAAGAGGGGAAAACCAATTCTTACAATGGATGTTTGGGAGCACGCCTACTATCTTAAATATCAAAATAAACGCCCAGATTATGTAGATGCTTTCTGGAATGTAATTAACTGGGATGTAGTATCTGAGAGGTATGACTCTTTGGTAAAATAGAGTTTCAGAAAAATAAAGTCTCAGAAATAAAAACACAGACTATTAAAGTCAGTAATAATTAAGTTTACTTAATGGTTACTCGTAACGCCCCCTGGAATCCATATGTGGTAAAGGGGGCGTCTTCGTATATAAAAGTGGGAAATTTTTGATTAAGAACTTTAATAAGTTCTGCTCTTAAAACACCTGCCCCACCCCCATGTACAAAATCTATCTTTTTCCCTTTTTTAAATCGATTAGTTTGTAAAGTTTGTTCAAATAAGTCTACCTGGTACAAGAGAGCATCGCCTGGAGCAAAACTTCTGTACCCCTTGGCAATCTTCTCTATATGAAGGTCAATAACTGTTGCTTGAGTTTTCATTCTATCGTAATAAAAAAATATAAAAACAAGATTTTAATTTTTGAGTATTGTGTCAAAATTATTCCTAATTTCGACATTGCAAATTGCTACTACTTAAAAATATTTAACAATTAATAAAAACAACTATTATGGCTAAGGGAAAAGAACCAAAAGAGAAGTCAACTAAAAAAGCACCACAAAAGACTCTCAAAGAAAAGCGTAATGCAAAAGCGGCTAAACGCGAAGAAAAAGGTGGCTTTAAAATTTCTAAATAACGTTGCTACCTACTAACTCTTGAATTATTTGGGCGGCCGTTTCGGGTTGAGAGACCATAGAGGCAATTTGGCCAATTTCTAGCTCTCCTTCTGTTATGTCGCCTTGGAAAATTCCTCTTTTTGAGCGGCCGCTGCCCAATAATTCTTTAAGCTCTTGGGGGCTGGCTCCACTACCTTCGGCCTCCTCTACTATTTTACAAAATGGATTATAGGCCATTCTTGTGGCTCCTATTTTTTTAAGTAAGAGTTTTGTCCCTCCTTCTCCTAGGCCCCTGCAGTACTCTTTAAATATTGGGTTTGCGCTGCTCTCTTCACACAAAGCAAATCGGGTTCCTATCTGTACACCATGGGCCCCTAGAGCAAAAGCTGCGTTATAACTGGCTCGAGAAGCTACTCCACCGGCTGCTATTAGCGGTATTGTAATAGTTTCACTCACCTGAGGTATCAAACAAAAAGTTGTTGTCTCTTCGCGACCATTATGGCCTCCTGCTTCGGTTCCCTCGGCAACCACTGCATCTACTCCTGCCTCTTCGCATTTACGAGCAAATATAGAACTTGATACCACGTGGGCCACAATTATCCCCTCTGCTTGGAGGTGTGAAGTCCACTTTTTGGGACTCCCTGCGCTAGTAAAAACAATAGGAACTTTTTCGTCTATAATTATTTTAATAATCTCTTCTATATTGGGGTAAAGTAGAGGCACATTTACTCCAAAAGGGACATTATTGCCAAGCGCTTCTTGGCAACTACGAATATGATGCTCTAGATTTGCGGGATGCATGCTGCCTGCTCCAATGAGCCCTAATCCCCCAGCTTTACTTACTGCTGCAGCTAGTTTCCAGCCACTGCACCAAACCATTCCTCCCTGTATAATAGGGTACTTAACTTTAAAAAGGGTACAAATTTTATTTTCCATAACAGACAAATTTACATAAAAACCAACATTTTTCTATCTTTGTTTAGAACTTAGATAAAACTTAAACTATGACAAATATAGAAAGAGACGGTTTTGGTAGCCGCTTTGGTGTTCTTGTAGCTGTAGCAGGATCGGCAGTGGGATTGGGAAACCTTTGGCGGTTTCCCTATATGGTGGGTACAAATGGAGGTGCGGCATTTATAATTCTCTATCTCTTTTTTGTTATTATGCTTTGCCTTCCCATTATGTTCTCTGAATTTATTATTGGCCGCAGGGCTCAATCTAATGCTTTTGGGGCAATCAAGAAGATAGCTCCAAAATCTGGTTGGTTGTCTATTGGAGTAATAAGTGTAGTAGCCTCTATTGCGATACTCTCTTTTTATAGCGTGGTTGGAGGTTGGACTCTAGAGTATATCTTAAAATCTTTTTCACCAGCCTTTTTAACATCGGATAGTGAATCGTTATCTACCCAATTCTCTAATTTTTCTCAATCTTCATTTATGCCGGTTATTATGCACCTGCTCTTTTTGGGCATATCGGCACTTATTGTTGTGGCAGGAGTAAAGAACGGAATAGAACGTTACTCTAAAATTTTAATGCCAATCCTCTTTTTTCTAGTTGTGTTGCTTGCGATTAGATCTCTTACTCTAGAGGGCTCGGGAGCTGGGGTTGAGTTTCTTTTTAAACCCGATTTTTCTAAAATAACAGGCAAAACTCTGTTGGCAGCACTGGGGCAAGCCTTCTTCTCATTGAGCCTGGGAATGGGTTGTATAATTACCTATGGCTCCTATGTAAACAAAAAGGAGAACCTTTTTAAGATCTCCTTTATGAGTGCTTTTGCCGATACTGGTTTTGCTATCCTTGCTGGGCTTGCAGTTGTACCCGCTGTTTTTGCTTTTGGCATCTCTCCCTCCGAAGGACCTAGTCTTGTATTTATAACTCTCCCTCAGGTATTTGCACAACTCCCTTTTGGACAGCTAATTGCCTCGGCATTCTTTTTTATTTTACTTATTGCTGCCCTCACCTCTTCTATCTCTCTGTTAGAGGTAATTGTAGCCTTTTGTACAGAAGAACTTAAATGGAGCCGACTCACTTCTGTACTTACAACTTTTGTTGTGATTGGATTTTTTGGCAGCTTTAGCTCTCTTTCGCAAGGAGTTCTCTCTCATATAACTATATTCGGCAAAACATTTTTTGACTTTTTCGATTACACCTCTTCTAATATATTGTTACCAGTAGGCGGTTTGCTAGTGGTAACTTTTGTAGGTTGGCGAATGAAACGCAGCGATGTACTTGACGAGCTCACTAGCGGTGGCACAATCTCTCTAAAGCCAATATTATTTAGTACTATCTTGTTTATAATAAGATATGTTGCCCCCATGGCTATCTTAGCGGTGCTAATACATAGTTTGTGGTAACCACTTACATCTAACAGACTAAAGATCTAAGTAGTTGCATAGAGCTGTAACCTGTTCGTTTATAAACTTTACCGGTGCACCTACAGGTTCGTATTTGTGAGGAACATAACGCGAGAGTCTAACTACTGCATATTTTCTATCTTTAGTAATTGAGACATCCATTCGTCCATTACTAGCAGAGAGAAACTCCACTCTGGGAGCTTCGTCTCTGAAATTTGCTTTAACAGAGCGCTCTAAAGTATCAATTTTTTCACTCTCAAAATAAAATATAAGATGTTTAACTGGGCTACCTGTTAAAACATAAACCTCTTTTTTTATGCCACAAAATAATAGGGCAATCGCTGCAAATAAAAGTAGAAATCCCAATTCTATATAGTTTGTAAAAAATGCAAAAAAAGCAAGTAAAACAGTGATTGCAAGCAGAGTAACTACTTTAATATTGATTTTTTTTCTAATATTTTCCATTGTATAATTTTTAATAATCGTTTTGTAAAATAGATAATTGTTTTACTTTAATTATTAAATAATTATCTCCCTAAGGGCATAAATATAGAATCGTTTTGTATATGTATATGACAAAACTATACTCTTTCCATTTTTAAAGGGAGCAGCTAGAAAATTATTATTAAGATATCTTTCTCTTAAACGTAAATTACTATTAAAACCCTTTGTTAGCTTAGCTCCAAAACCTATAGAAGTTCCAGAACTGGTAGGGTTTTCATTACCTATGATATTATCTGGGATAATTGCACTAAACGTACCTACTTGTGGTGCCTTAAGCTCGCCACTATTGTCAAGAAACCCATTGATTATTTTTACAGAGTTCCCATAAATAGATAACTGTGGCCGCAGCACTCCCGAGCTTGTCAAACAAACCAACAGAAGTGCCGCAACAGCGATAGTTAAATATTTAAGGTCTTTTTTCAATAGTTATAACTTTTAATTTTGGTTATTTAACCCTTTTCTTTATTAATTTACGCCCTGTTTTTTCAAAAATGGCAACTAAAGCCCATAAAAAAAACAAAACAATAAGTATGCCCGATGCAAAAGATGAGTAGTAAGCTCCTTTGTTAAAGGATTCTGGCTTAAATTCAAACTCTACGGTATGCGAACCTGCAGGTACATTTAAAGCTCGCAAAATATAATTTGCTTTTATTATTGGCACAGGCTCTCCATCAATATAGGCCTTCCAACCTGCTGGGTAGTATATCTCACTAAAAATTGCCAAACGTGGAGAGAGGGCATTATATTGATAGGTCAATTTGTTTGGAGAGTAGTCTGTTAGTACTATCATCTCATCTGCTGCAAGCGTATCTTTAGAGACTCCTGCAGTTTGTAAGATAAATTGTGAATGAATAACGGCCGTATTACTTAGATCAATCCTAGAGCCGAGCGATTCAATCTCTTGGGTGAGAGTAGTAGCCTCTACAATCTGTGAAACAAACCACGAATTTCCAAAAGCATCTTTATTAATTACAGGGACATTATAGCCATCTACAATAAAATTATTAGCAATAATATACTTAGTATTAAGCATATTTAGAACAGGATAGACCCTCATAAAGGCGTGAACCTCATCTATAGTGGTGCATTTTGCAATATCTTGCTCAAATTGAGCCATCTCTCTAGAAATATGAACATCTATCATATCTTGATAGGTCTGTAGCTTAGCTGGGCTGTAGCCACCAATAGTTTTATGATGATAACTTACATGTGAATCGTTAAAAGTATTCACACTTAAATCTAAAACCCTGTAGTTGGGGTCTTGATCTTCTAATATCACTTTATCTACAGGCCTAAGGGCGTACTGATTTTCAAAATCACGTCTTTTAACAAAATGGTTATCATTTAAATAACGATGCCCTACAACCCCAAGATCGGTAACCATTAAAAGAGCAAATAGACTAATAACCAAATTCCTTTTAAGTTTACCTAAATAACCCAACCATAAAATTATACCAGAAGCTAAAATGAAAATAACCGAGCGCAAAGCATCGGCGCTTAAAAGCGCCATCCGGTCTTTTACCAAAGCTCCTCTAATTAAACCTGAAAGTTGAGCATCAATATTAGAGATAAACGATCCTGCAAGCGAAGGGATAAGCGCAAAAAGTAACGAAGCGCCTACTGTTATTCCAAGAGAGATAAGTAGAGCATTTTTAACTCTGTTTTTGTCAAGGGGCCTCTCCTTTGAGCCGCTCTGCTTTAAATTGCTCCCTTTTAGATTGCTAATTCCATTACTTTGAGTTATCAAAAGTTTGTTAAGAGTAAAAATTGCAAGCAGTGGAATTGTTATTTGCAATATTACTAATATCATGGATACTGTTCTAAACTTGTTGTAAAGAGGAATATAGTTAAAGAAGAACTCTGTGAAAAAATGAAGATTTGAACCCCACGAGAGTAGCACTGCAAGTAATGATACTACTGCTAACCACCATTTTTCTGGGCCTTTAATAAGGAGTAGCCCAACAATAAAGAGGAAAACCGAAATGGCTCCCATATACATTGGGCCAGCAGTAAAAGGCTGAGGACCCCAATAGAGAGGCATCTGTTTGATGGCCTGGCTTATACCGCTGTAGCCCCCTCTTTGCAATACTTTAAAGGTTTCGGAATCCCTAGTAAGTTCTCCAATAGAAGAGCCTCCATTAAAATTAGGAATCATTAAGTTGGGCATCTCTCCTGGGCTGTAAGACCAGTTAGTTGCATAGGCAATGTCTAACCCATCTTGCTGTTTACCCTGCTCCAAAGCAAGTTGTGACCCTCCCCTCATGGTATATTTAGAGTATTCGTATGTAGGCCACAAATGATTAATATTTA
>JBAYBU010000025.1:0-9445 GCA_041669105.1 Bacteroidales bacterium
AATTTACCGTTAAGGTAGTAGTTGAATATATACTCACAGATAACTCTAGGAAAGTGTTTCCACTCTAGCTGATGAATTGTTTTTGCTAAGCTTTCTGGAGTTTCTTGTGATAATACAGTGCATTTTGCCTGGAATAGATGCTGCCCATTATCATATTGTTCGTCTACAAGATGAACTGTTATCCCTGATTCACTCTCTTTTGCATCAATGATTGCTTGGTGTACCATGCTGCCATACATTCCTTTACCTCCATATTTAGGCAGTAAAGAGGGGTGTAGGTTTATAATTCTCCCTTCGTACTTTTTTACAAGTCTATCAGGGAACTTAACTAAAAACCCCGCTAGTATAATAAAATGGATGTTATTTTCTAGTAGTAAATTATCTACAAAATTACTTTCTCTTAACTCTTTAGTGGTAAAGACTGCTGTTTTCACATTTAGGTTTTTGGCCCTTTCTAGTACAAATGCATCTTTTTTATTGGAAAGTACAAGTTTTACATCTATTGAAGGAAGAGATATTAGTTTGTCTTTTTTATTACTGTAATGGTCACTTAAACAAGGGGTAACTTCGGAAAGATACCTTTTCTCCATTAAATATTTTATAATATTTTGAGTATTTGTACCCGAACCTGATGCAAATATTGCTATATTTATATTTATCATTAATATTTATTTCTTAGAATGGTGCAAAGATAAGAAAAACAGGAAATTTTTAAGGTAAAATTATAATTATACCTTGCAAATAAAACTAATTAAAAATCAAGTAAATAGGTTTATACTAGCTTAAAATTTTCATTTTTGATTTTTTTTGTCTTTCTTTGCACACTAAATTTGAAATAACAAACTAATTTTATTAATTAATTATTTAGAATCATGGCAGACATTAATGCAAAGGTTAAAGCCATCATCGTTGACAAGTTAGGCGTTGAGGAATCGGAGGTAACTCCAGCAGCTAGTTTTACTAACGACTTGGGTGCCGACTCTTTGGACACTGTAGAACTTATCATGGAGTTCGAAAAAGCTTTCAACATAACAATTCCAGATGAGGCTGCTGAGAAGATCGCTACAGTTGGAGACGCTATAACTTACATCGAGAACAACACCAAGTAATCTCACACAAATTTATGCAATTAAAAAGAGTAGTAATTACTGGTATAGGGACTATTAATCCTTTAGGTCATAGTGTTACAGAGTATTTTAACAATCTGGACGCAGGGCTTAACGGAGCTAATCTCATTACTCGTTTTGATGCTTCCCTTTTTAAAACCAAATTTGCTTGTGAAATTAAAAATTATGATCCCTTAGAATTTGGTATCGATAAAAAAGAGCAACGCAAACTAGATCGATTTACGCAGTATGCATTAATTGCTACTGCCCAAGCTATTGCAGACAGCTCTATCGATATGGAAATTGAAAACCCCGATAGAATTGGAGTTATTCTAGGGACAGGAATAGGTGGTATTGAAACTTTATTCCAAGAAATTCAAGGCTATTGCGAGGGGGGGAACATCCCTCGTTTTAGCCCTTTTCTTATTCCAAAAATGATTCCCGATATTGCTCCAGGCATGATCTCGATGAAGTACGGCTTTAGAGGTCCAAATTACACTACGGTCTCTGCTTGTGCGTCATCTACACATGCTATGATAGATGCATTTAATAATATTCGTCTTGGGAAGGCCGATTTTATTGTTACAGGAGGTTCCGAAGCAGGAATTACTGTACCGAGTATAGGCGGCTTTAATTCTTCTCAGGCAATGTCTACTAATAATGAGAATTATAAGACAGCATCTAGGCCTTTCGATAAAACCAGAGATGGATTTGTAATGGGAGAGGGCTCGGGTATTCTTCTGTTTGAAGAGTATGAGCATGCGATTTCAAGAGGCGCTAAAATTTATTGCGAAATAGTGGGTGGTGGAATGACTGCCGATGCTTATCATATTACTGCTCCACATCCAGAAGGTTTTGGTGCAATAAACGTAATGAAACTTGCGTTAGAAGAAGCAGGATTGGATAGGGAATCGGTAGATTACATAAATGTACATGGCACGGCTACTCCACTTGGAGACATTGCCGAGCTAAAGGCCATTAAAGCCTTATTTGGAGACCACGCCTACAATCTTAACATAAGTGCAACAAAGTCTATGACTGGTCACTTATTAGGTGCTGCTGGTTCAATAGAAGCGCTTGCTTGTATCCATGCAATACAGTCTGGGGTTATACCACCAACTATTAACTTTGAGCATGAAGATCCCGAAATTGATTATAAGTTAAATCTTACTCTCAATAAAGCTCAAAAAAGAGAAGTGAACATTGCTATGAACAATACCTTTGGGTTTGGTGGTCACAACTCTTGTGTAATTTTTAAGAAAATTTAATAGGTTTTAAAATAGAAATAAGAAAAGAGGGGTCAATAACTAATTATTGACCCCTCTTTTTTTACAAACTATCTAGCTATTTCTCTTTTTTTACAAACTTCCGCTCTGCTGATAGGCACCATTTTTACGCACGGTGGCAGTCGTAAAGCGATGATTCGTCATAACTGATTCACAATAAGAGAGTTAACTTTTCTAATACCCTAAAAAAAGGTCTATTAGAAAACCTAATGTATTGATATACAATACTATAAGCTCAATCATCGCTGCGATAATTTTGTGCTGCGTTAGATGGGAAACTTTTGTGAGCGCATTAAAGTTTTCCATCTTGTAAAAAACGGGCAATCACTGCAAAGAAGCATTGTTGATAATAAATTAAAATAATTTTACAAAACATATTCTGCCAAAACATATTCTGCCCAATATTAGAAAGCCACACCCCGCGAAGCGGTAATAAACCGACGGAGACTCCATATATTTGACCGATTTAAGTTAAGATACTGTAGATTAGCTAAGTAACTTTTGTAAATGAGCAAAAAAGTTGCTATTTAAGAAAGCTACGATATTGGTAATAAGTAAGTTAAGTTAAATCGGTCAAAATTCACTGGCCCATTTTGATGTAATTGACCAAAAGCCACGAAGAAATGGTGTCTCAAAAAAAGGGCGTTAATATTTAGAGTTTTAAGGCATTATAGAATATGTAAGAAGCAATCTGGGATGATTAGCTGCTCCATTACCATTTAGAGTTGCTTTGGAATAAAGGGCAGTTTGAATATAGTAAGAGGTGGCACCAGTGTAGTAGTCGCTACTCTCAAATACTGGGGCTATATACCCCTCTAAGGAACGTCCTGTATATTCTCCTTTAAGCACCTTTTGAAGATATGAGGTTATATCTAACGAATAATATTTAAGAGAACGGTTTATTGATCCGTTAGATGCAAGGTAAGATAAATCGGCTATAGGATCGTACATTATGGTTTTGTTTACACTTGATCCCAGAGATTCGCGTGTACATATAAATAGTTGTGATGGATAGTAGTTTAATTCAATGTAATCTATTGGATATTCAAATGGAAGACGAATCTCGGCCTTTGCTATTATGAATTTATTGAGATCGGTATTGTTTTGTACTGCCCAATCGGTTATGTTGTTTTTTACTTGGTTAAAATCTATAAAGGGTTTAACCCCTGCGAATCCCTCCATAAAGATTTGATCTTGTGGGTTAGTACTCTCAAGGTTTTTAGAAGAGTGCTCAAATCTATTAATATGTATACCCTCGTCAATTACGTAATATGCAATAAGACTGTCTTTATCTATATTGTTTTTGGAATCGAGATGGCGGTAAGTCATAAGAAAATAGATGCTGCTTGGTGAGAGTGAGTTTATTCTACCCCCCTCAAGAGAGCCAGGCTGCGTAGAAGCAGTCATATATAACCCTTTGAATTTCTTATGAAATAGAGCTAAGCTATCCCTCTCTTCCTCTGTGGCTGTTACTAGTTCTTGGGCATAATCTAACGAGATATCCATTACTAATGTATCTCCTCCAAAAAATACATTACCACTACTATTAAGTGGTTGGGGTAGATAATCTGAATCTGTAAGTGAGTTATTATATTTAACGGTTGAGTCTAAGTCTTTGGTTAGCCTATAAACATTAAAGTTTTGAGGAATAAAACGATCTTCTTCGCGAAAGAATGTTTTATTCTCTACTGTTATATACATCTTAAAAGAGGTTGCCAATGGTGATTCTCCAAAATCGTGCTTTGAACTCGCTGGTATAAATTGAAATGCTGCAGAGGCTTGCATTGTTCCCAAATCGGGATCTTTATTGGAGCCAATTATTAGTGCACCAGAATATACTGTTTGTAAACTATCTGAAAGTTTCATTTGAACAGGAAGATCAAATCCTATGGTGTTAACCTTAAGAATATGATCACTTGGAATAAGTGAAGAACCTGTTGTTTTGTCGGTTTCAATACAAGATGTTAAAAAAAAGGCAGTAAGCGCTATCACTACTGTAGAACGTAAAATGTTCTTAATTGTCATTTTTTAGCAAAAATTTTAGCGTAAAATTTAATGTACTCATCCATATATGAGGCGCTTTCGTCTGAAGTGTCTATATAGTCAAGTGCTGGAAGGGAGTAGCTTTCTACTATATCTTTCAACTGCTTATCTAAGGTCTCTTCTCCAATAATAACACCGTTGGAGTACTGCATAGCTAGTTTAGCAAGATTTATGCCATTTGCTGGGGTTAAAACATCTAAATCTTTATTTTTCATACCAGGGATCAATATTTTTGATTTGGTTTTGTCGCTAAAAGTCTGATTTAGACCTTCGTTATAAAGAGATAAGATGATTTTACTATCGGCAAAAATAGGGTCATCGGCATATACTTTACGTAGATAAACTGGGAGAAAATGAGATATCCATCCTTGACAGTGGATTATATCTGGCTTCCAACGTAGTTTTTTTACTGTTTCTAACACACCTCTTGCAAAAAAAATTGCTCTTTCGTCATTATCGGTAAAAAACTCAGATTGCTCGTCACCATAGATAAATTTACGTGCAAAGTAATCTTCGTTATCTATAAAATAGACTTGCATTCTTGCAGAGGATATTGAAGATACTTTAATGATTAGGGGCCTGTCTAGGTCATTAATAATAATATTCATGCCAGATAGACGAATTACCTCGTGGAGTTGATTTCTTCTCTCGTTTATTATTCCGTATTTAGGCATGAAAGAACGGATTTCGTTCCCTCTTTCTTGGGCTCCTTGGGGTAAAAAACGTCCCACTTTTGATATTGTTGTTTCGGGTAAATAGGGATAAATTTCCGAGCTTACATAAAGGATTCTTTTGGGCTCACTCATTTTGTTGATTAAATTAGTACAAGTTCTTACAAAGATAATAAAATTAATTTAATAAGACATTTTATGTATCTTTGAACCCTGTTTTGAATCTTGTTTAAAAAATGAAGAGAAGAGAGAAAAACATAGTATATAGGAGGCTTATTCAGTCTTACCTCTCATCAGTTATTAGCATTAGTATGGTGCTGTTGCTAGCTGGTCTTTCTGGCTTATTAGCTGTAAATGCAAAGGCAGTTTCGGCATACTTTAAAGAGAACATTAAAGTATCAATGATTTTTGAAGAGATAGCCTCAGACTTAGAAGCTAAGGAGGTTTTTGATTTACTTGTAAATAAGAGGTATGTTAAAAAACTGGATTATATCTCAAAAGAACAAGGTGCGCAGGAGATGGAAGAGATATTAGGGGAAGACTTTTTAGATATTTTTGAGGTTAGCCCAATACCTGTATCGATTGATATTTTTTTAAAGGCGCAATATATAAAAAGCGACTCTTTAGTGTTAATAGAGAAAGAACTTGCTTCGTTCCCGCTAGTAAGGGAGATAGTATACCAAGAATCCTTGGTAAAAGTGATAAATGATAATGTAGAAAAAGTTGGCTATGTTTCTGCCACTCTTATTCTTTTGCTTATGTTTATCTCTTTTGTGCTTATTAACAATACTGTGCGCTTGAATTTATACTCAAAAAGATTTATTGTTTACACTATGAAGTTGGTTGGAGCTAAACGTTCCTTTATAAGGAGACCTCTGCTTATAAAAGGTTTATGGCAAGGGCTAATCTCTGGTTTAGTATCTGTTCTTTTAATGGGTTTGGTAATAAAGGTAATTGAGAGGGATCTTCCCGAGCTCTTTTCAATTTTGGATATACGAATGATTATGGCTGTGTTAATAGGAGTTCCTGTGTTGGGCGTACTCCTCTGCTTATTTAGTACTTTTTTTATAGCCAACAGATTGGTCTCTATGTCGGGAGATGATATCTACTATTGATTGTTATCTCAAATTTTACCTACAGATAAGAGTGTAAAGACAAACATTAATAAAAGTTTTTTTAAATAAAGTTTATTACCATGAATTCAGGAAAGTTTGCAATACCTAGTAAAAATATCGTTTATCTACTGGCGGGGCTTGTGCTAATGATAATTGGATACATACTTATGACCGGAGGTGGCACTTCTGATCCTTCTGTTTTTCCAGAAAAAGAGATGTTTAGCTTTAGAAGAATAACGCTTGCACCACTTTTTATTCTTGCAGGTTTTGCAGTAGAAGTTTTTGCAATAATGTATATACCTAAATCTAAATCTAAGTAGATGAATTTACTTGAAGCAATTTTTTTAGGGATTGTACAAGGGCTCACAGAGTTTTTACCTGTGAGCAGTAGTGGGCATCTCACAATAGGGAAAGAGTTATTGGGGATAGATAGCAGTAATCTCGCATTTGAAATTACAGTACATGCTGCAACGGTGCTAAGTACTATTGTTGCTTTCAGAAAAGAGGTAGCGGGATTGATAGCTGGTTTTTTTAAGTTTAAAATGAATGAAGAGACAAACTATATCCTTAAAATTGCACTCTCTATGGTTCCAATTTTTATAGTGGGAGTTTTCTTTAAAGGTTTTGTTGAATCACTTTTTGGCGGAGGTTTATTAATAGTGGGTATTGCTCTTTTAGCAACTGCTACACTCCTTTTACTCTCGGCAACCATTAAACCTAAGGAGAAGGGGATTACCTTTAGGAATGCGTTTATAATAGGTGTGGCACAATCGATAGCTGTTATTCCGGGTCTTTCTCGTTCTGGGGCAACTATCTCTACAGGACTGTTATTGGGAGTAAAGAGAGAGAATATAGCTAAGTTCTCTTTTTTAATGGTTCTTGTTCCAATATTGGGTGAGACTTTTCTTGAGTTGATTTCGGGTGAACTTTCAGAAGCTAATGCTGGAATTGCAATGCTTCCTTTTTTAGCTGGTTTTATAGCAGCATTCATTTCGGGATTGCTAGCTTGTAAGGCTATGATAGCATTAGTAAAGAGAACAAAATTAAAAGGGTTTGCCATATATTGTGCTGCTGTAGGTGTTATGGCTATTATTTTTGCCTATGTCTAAACTCCAATCAAAGCTATACTATTTTGTCTCCGATGTACACTTGGGACTAAAAGCTTTTAATCCAGAAGAGAGAGAAAAAAAGTTTGCCAATTTTTTATACACCTTACCAGATAATACTGATTCTCTCTATTTGCTTGGAGACATATTTGATTTTTGGTATGAATATAAATATGTTATACCAAGAGGGTTCTCTAGGACTCTAGGGGCTTTGGGAGCTCTTAATGATAGAGGTGTAAAAGTTTACTTTATTAGAGGTAATCACGATGTTTGGACATATAATTTTTTGCAATTAGAGCTTGGGGTCACAGTTCTTGAAGAGATGTGTGTGGTTTCAATTGATGGAAAGAATTTTTGTTTAGCTCATGGAGATGAGCTTACAGGTGAGAAATATCATCTTTTTTTAAAGCGAATATTTAAAAATAAATTTTTACAAAAACTTTTTAGTGCAATACACCCAAGGTGGGCGTTTGCCATTGCCAATAGGTGGTCTAAGCACAACAGGCTCACTGAGGGAGAGATTATGCCATTTAGAGGTATAGGAGATCCTCTCTATTCAGTAGTATCGGAATATGAAAAAAATAATAAGGTAGACTATTTTATATTTGGACACATGCATACTCCTGGAAATATTCTTACTCCGGGGGGGGCTGGATTTTATATATTAGGAGAGTGGATCCACCACTGCGAATATCTTGTGTATGATACTGAAGTTGGTACTTTAAAATGGAAGAGTGGTTAGTGAGTTGTTTTTAATTATTGAAATATAGAGTAGTAGAGATATTCAAATGTACCTCGGTGGTACATCTGTACTAACTCTTCTGTCAACCGGTCTTGCCCAAATCTATCGTAAGGCTTTTTAAGATCGGAACCGAATATCTTGGCAACTCCTTGCCAAAAACCAGCTGCCACACCTCCCCTATAACTCCTTATTATATAGTAAGAACTTTGACCTATTTCCCGATCGATTAACCTAAGTAATAACTTCCCTTGTGAGAAACTCATTTTTCTTAAAGGTTTCTCAAACTCATTAAACAGCTGATTCTCAAAATTTTTAATATATTTCTCCCTTTCACGAAGAGTGAATTTTGAATTCTCTAGGACGCTATCGGCTTCTTTTATTATATCTTTAGCTTTAAGAGCATACGGATAAGTTTTTTGAAAGTTGTAAACTAATCTATAAAATTCCCTCCATTCACGCCCTTTTTTACGGGTATTATCCCATGAGTAGTGATATACTTCTCTTAAGGTAATTTGATATACAGTATCTTTTCCCTCTACTTTATAACCTATAGTAAACCCTTTCTCTTGAGAGAGCAGGGTGTTTTGCAGGAATAAAAAAGGAGAAAGCAATATTATAAAAAATACTGTTCTATTCATAAAGACAAATTTATCTCTTTTTAATCTTATGTTCAAGAATCAGACCAAAAGTATTATATTTGGCCCCAAATATATAACCTAATTTAAATAAATCTAAATTTATGCTCTCTTCTGTGTATGGTCCTTGGACTTTATTTGTAGATTTTGGACTTATCTTCGCACTATTACTTGCAGGTAAACTTATTCGTGTTAAAGTTAAATTCATTCAAAAACTTTTTATACCTCCCTCGCTTATAGCTGGGTTTCTTGGCTTGGCATTGGGCCCTAATGGCCTTGGTTGGCTCCCTTTTTCAGATCAATTGGGTACCTATGCTGGAGTTTTAATTGCTCTGGTCTTTGCCTCGCTTCCGCTCTCCTCTCCAAAGTTTAGCTTTAAAGAGGTGTCGGGTAGAGTGGGTCCAATTTGGGCATATGCACAATTGGGAATGTTATTGCAGTGGGCAGTAATGGGTCTATTTGGTCTGTTTATCCTTAACTTTATATGGCCACAGTTGAACTCGGCATTTGGAATAATGCTGCCAGTAGGGTTTTATGGAGGGCACGGGACAGCAGCAGCAATAGGAGATTCATTCTCTTCATTAGGATGGGAAGAGGCTAGAAGTCTTGGGATGACAACCGCAACAGTAGGGGTGGTTGTGGCAATTTTAATTGGGTTGGTAATGATTAAAAGGGCTACCCTTAGAGGAGATACCTCTTTTATCCAAAACTTTGACGACCTCCCCAACGATTTGAGAACTG